>JBBDTH010000018.1:0-56744 GCA_040904505.1 Rhodospirillales bacterium
AACCAGACAATCTGGCCGCTTCAGTGGTGGATTATTGCTCCGGCGGTCACACATTCATTTGGAATTTCAACCGAAGAAGCCTTACTGAAGGAGAGAACCATGTGGACGAAACTTCTAACGCTCATACCCGGAATCCTCGGTTTTTTAGCGCAAAAATCCGAGAGCAATCCCAAGGCCGCCCTGGGCACCACAGGCGGGGCGGCGGGGCTGCTGGGTTTGTTGGCCGCGCCGGAGTTTCAGGCGACACTCCGCAACGGCCTGGCGGACATCCTGATCGCCGCCGCCGATATCATTCGCCAAGCGCCCGGTATTGGCGGTGGATTAGGCGGTTGATTATAGGCCGCTGATCAATATCCACGCGATGGCCACGGGCGCGATGAATTTACAGATAAACATCCAAACGTTCGCGAACGGAAAACGGTGCCCGCCGTCGGCCGCGGCTTCCTTGAGGGCGTCGGCGGAAAAAGCCCACCCGATGAACAGCGCGATCCCGATGCCGCCCAGCGGCAAAAGGATGTTGGCGCTGAGATAATCGAGCAGATCGAAAAATCCCCGCCCGAAGACCGTATATTCCTTCCAAATTCCGAGAGAAAGCGAGGCGGGAATGCCGATGAGAAACATAACCCCGCCCGAGAACCAGGCGGCACGTTTCCGGCTGAAGCTCTTTTCGTCGACAAGGTATGTGACGACGACCTCCAGCAACGAAACGGCGGAGGTTAAAGCGGCGATAGCCAAGAGAACGAAAAACAACGGCGCGAATACGGTGCCGCCGGGCATGTCGGCGAATACGGCGGGCAGGGTAATGAACGTAAGCCCGGGCCCGGCGTCCGGGTTGAAACCGAATGCAAACACGGCGGGAAGAATGACGAGCCCGGCCAGGAACGCGATCGTCGTGTCGAGCGATGTCGTCCACAGCGCGGCGCTCGGCAGGTGCGTCGTGCGGTCGAGATAAGAGCCGTAGGTGATCATGGCGCCCATACCGATCGACAGGGAGAAGAAGGCCTGCGAAAGCGCGGCATTAAATGCCGCCGCATCGAGTTTGGAGAAATCGGGCTCGAGAAAATACGCGACTCCTTTCATGGCGCCGGGAAGAGTCAACGAACGCGCCAGCAGAATCAGGACGATCACGAAAAGCGCCGGCAGAAGAATCTTGCACCAACGCTCGATACCGCGGCCGATACCGCCGATAACGACGGCGATGGATAAAATCATAAAGACGGCATGGAAAATCAACGGCCGAATAGGGTCTTCGATAAAGTTGGAGAAAACCTTGTCGAATTCTGGGGAGGTTTCGTTGACCAAAACGCCCGCCAGCATTTTAAGGATGTAGGCTAATGTCCAGCCGCCGACGACGCTGTAGAACGAAAGGATCACGAACGCGGCGATAATCCCCATGAACCCGACAATCGGCCAGGCGCCGCCCTTGAGTTTGGCGAAGGCGCCGACGGGGTCCTTGCGGGCCGCGCGGCCGATAGTGAATTCGCACAGCATAACGCTGAGCCCGATCGTGAATGACAACGCAAGATAAACGATCAGGAAGGCGGCGCCGCCGTGTTGTCCGGCGAGGTAGGGAAATTTCCAAATGTTCCCCAGGCCGACAGCCGAGCCCGCGGCGGCCAGAATAAACCCTAAGCGGGAGCCCCAATGTTCGCGCGGCGAGATCACCGAATAATGACCTTAATGAAAATCTTAACCGTCAAGGTCAGGGTAGCGATTTCGCGCATCGAAAGCCAATGTTACGGTGTCCCGCCCGAGGATTCCGGGATACGAACTCGCCGCGATAGGTCGTGCCGAGGTATTTCGGCGAATCGTCATGGCCGCCGCCGCGCGTGGCCCTGGCGGCCATGCTGTCGGGAGACTCGCGGCCATCGTCGGCACGATACGGATATTTTCGATAGAGACTGCTGACCCACTCATGGGTATTGCCCGCCATATCGAGCACGCCCTCGGGCGTCGCGCCGCGCGGTAAGGAACCGACCGGGATCGTCATACCCCAGCCGGCCCCGTAACGCGCCCGGGTCTTATCCGGCGTTTCGTCGCCCCACGGATAAATCCTTCCTTCCTTTCCTCTCGCCGCAAACTCCCATTCGGCTTCCGTCGGAAGCCGCTTTCCCGCCCATTTGCAGTAATTTCTCGCCCCGAACCAACTCGCCTCGACAACCGGATGGTCTTCAAAGCTGTCATCTGCCTGAAATTTATTTTCGATACGATGAATGCGCGCGTCGTCATCGTCCCAATCGTAAAGGCGATACATCCGTTCATGGGTTTTACCGCCGGTGGCATTGAGAAACGATGCAAACGCTCGATTCGTAACGGGCGTTTTATCGAGCAGAAAGTTTTCGACGGAAACCCGATGGGCGGGTTTTTCATCGTCCGGCCCGTCACCCCGCCCCATCGTGAATGTCCCGCCGGGAATTTTAACCATCGCACTCGTATCGGCGGCCAAGGTTCCGAAAGACGCGAAGGCAAGCACGGAGCCGATGGCAATGAAAACACACCCCTTCATGGATAAGAATGTCCTTTCCTTAAGCCGCGGCCATAGAATTTTCGAATTCAGATCAGGCACACATCGCTGGCGCATCCTAGGTCTTTATCCGCTTCCACCAAAAGGCTCTGCCAGGATCCGGGCAGGTCGACCTGCCGGCCGATCACGCGGCGCGAGTTGCCCTGAAACCAGAAATTATGCGTCGGATGATCGCCGCCGGCGACCAAGAGGATTAGGTTTTCCGGCTTTCTGCAGATAGGCCACGGGTCAAGCGAGGCCGTTTTGATCGTATCGGGATGGGTGTCCGCCTCGATCCATTGCCTTAAGCCCGTCCTGATTACGTCGGCCTGCGGGATGGCGGAATGCTCCCAAAGATGGTTTCTGATCTTTTCCTTGGACCAACCGAGCTTTGCGAGCTGGTTCGCCGAGATCGGGGATAACAGCAATCCGCCGGGTGTGCCGTGTTCGTAACCCCGTATATAGTGAATGTTGGGAACCTTGAGGTAATCCACGAGTTTTTCGATGCTTTCGCGGGCTTCCTGCTCGAGGGTCTCCTTGCCGGTACCGCGGCGCATGATATTCGTGGCGCCGGTTGCGACAAAAACGGAAACGGCATTGGTGTTCTGCTTGAAACCGTGCCGTTCCGTCGCGAAAGGCAGCCAGCCTTCGGGCAGCCTCTCCTCGTCTTCCGCGAACACGGCGTTGGTATAACGCATCTGCCCGAAAACGGCCATCGTGCCGACCCCGGGAAGGGCGCCGCCGACATTTTGCAACAGAAACCGAATGGCCCGGCCGATGCTGGCGCCCGCCGGCCGTTGCGGATCGGGGCCTAATAAACCGAAACCGGAATTCAGGCGGACTTCTTTCGCGATCGGACCATTAACGACGACAACGGGAAAAGTGCTGCCCGACGTCGCTTGCCATTGATCGTGAACGAACTCCGGATCGAGGATCGCATCCAATGCGGCCAACAGAACGGGAAAATACTCCGGTCGGCCTCCGGCCATGGCCAAGGCGACGGCGGCAGTCTCGACCGTTGCGATACCGCCGCGCGGCATGATCTTGCCGAGCGTTTCGTATCGCAGTCTGTCCGAACCCCGGAGAATCCAATCGACTCGTGTCATGTCGGGCGGGATGACCGGCAAGCCGTCTCCCCACAGGTTCGTCAGGAACAGGTTGTTGATTTGCCGGGCCGCATCTTCGTAGTCGTCGCTTGTGACCGTCATCATCGGCGCGTTGCGCATGCCGGTTTTCTTGGCCGCGGGCTGCCATCGCGTCAGGCCGTCGTAAAACTCCTCGATACGATCGGCTACGGGAGTCAGGTCGCTTTCGACCAAAAATAAATCGATGGGAAACGTGACCATGGCCGCGTCTTGATCGAATCCCAGACCCGAAACGGCATTACGGACGACGCCGACGAAATCTTCGCGCGTGAGAATGACGGTGGGAATGCCCTCGGCTTCGATTTTCGCGGCAGCACGGCCGCATGCCGTTGCGCAACGGCCTCAGGAGGCGTTGCCGATAACGATTGCGTCAACCTTCAGGTCTTTTGCGCGTCGAATCGTTTTATCTTTTTCGATTTCCAAATTACCGGTCGGAAATTCGGTGTAGGGAACGATCTCGACGTCCTTGAAATTTTTCGCCATGAAATCGGCGATCAGAGGAAGCGTTCGATGCGCTTGCCATTCGTCATTCGAAACGAACCCGATTCTTTTGCCGTTTAGAGAATCAAGCCGGGGCGCGTGCAGGCAAAGCACTTCGGTCGCGCCGCTGGGGTCGAAAACGTCGATTGTATGCATGTGCAAGCTCCGGTTCTTATGCTTAACGACAGGGGCGACAGAGTAGCGCCGCCGCTAGTGCGGGACAAGGAACGCCTGAGGGGTTAATGGTGCCGCCGGGGCGAATCGAACGCCCGACCCCACCCTTACCAAGGGTGTGCTCTACCCCTGAGCTACGGCGGCAGAAGAATGAAGCAATACATAGCGCGGGCCCAGGGGAAAGGCAAAATATCTATGTAGTGCAGGGGGCGGACCATGCCATAGGCGGCCGGGCGAGGCAAGCCTTCCGGACCGCCGACCCCGGCCCATGGCCACTTTACAGACGGTTCGATAAGGGCCATCGTGACCGCCATAGATTTGCCTCAATCAGCGGCGAGAAAGACCCATGAGCCAAGACAGCCCCCGGCCCCGGCAAAACCAAAGCGGCACGGAAAAGGCCGCGACCCGTAAGGCAAAACTCGCGAAAGCGCTTCGGCGGAATTTGGCTAAGCGCAAGCAACAGTCTAAGATGCGTAAAGATCCCGCCTGACGCGGCGGGGCGGCTCGCGACCGAGTCTTTCATTTTCAACCAACCGATTGATATCTTCATAATCCATGGACCGCATTTTAATTCGTGGCGGAAACCCGTTAAGAGGCTCGATTGCGATCGCCGGGGCGAAGAACGCCGCGCTGCCTTTGATGGCGGCCAGCCTTCTAACCGATCAAGAACTGCGCTTGTCGAACCTGCCGCACTTGGCCGACATCTCGACGATGGCGCATCTGCTCGCCGAGTTGGGGACCGAAATCGCCATGAACGGCGATATTTCCGGCGGACATACGGGGCGCGTGTTCAATTTAAAGTCCGAAAACATATCGAATACGACGGCTCCTTATGATCTGGTCCGTAAAATGCGGGCCTCGATTTTGGTGCTGGGGCCTTTATTGGCCCGTTTCGGGAAGGCGCGCGTGTCGCTTCCCGGCGGATGCGCGATCGGGACCAGGCCGGTCGATCTTCATTTGAAGGCGCTAAGCCAGCTCGGCGCCGAGATCGAGTTGAAGGAAGGATATATCGAAGCGAAGGCCCCCAAGGGCCTTAAGGGCAGCCACATTATTTTTCCGTCGGTGACCGTCGGTGGCACGGAAAACATTCTGATGGCGGCCGTTTTGGCCAAGGGAACGACGATATTAAGTAACGTTGCCCGAGAGCCCGAAGTTATCGATTTAGCACATTGCTTGATCAAAATGGGCGCGAAGATAGACGGCTTGGGGACGGATACGTTAACGATCGAGGGCATCGATTCCTTGAAAAGCGCCCATCATGAGGTGCTGCCCGACCGCATCGAAACGGCAACATACGCCATTGCGACCGCGATTACCGGCGGGGACGTCGAAATTACCGGCGGAACGCTTCATCTCATCGAGGCGGTTGCCGATGTTCTCATGCGAGCCGGCATTACGATCAATGAAACGGCTTGCGGCATAAACGTCAGCCGGACAAATGGGCCGTTAAAGGGAATCGATGTCATGACGGAACCGTTTCCGGGATTTCCGACGGACACGCAGGCACAGTTGATGTCTCTTATGAGCGTCGCGGATGGGGCTTCAATGATAACGGAAACGATTTTCGAGAACCGTTTCATGCATGTTCCGGAACTCTGCCGAATGGGGGCGGATATCAATGTCCACGGGGCTTCCGCCATTGTTCGGGGCGTTGCGCACTTGTCCGGGGCACAGGTTATGGCAACGGACCTACGGGCTTCCGTCTCCTTGGTGTTGGCCGGTCTCGCGGCCGAAGGCGAAACGCTTATCAACCGCGTATATCATTTGGACAGGGGCTACGAGCATCTGGAGGAAAAGCTTGCTGCCTGCGGCGCCGATATCACGCGGATACGGGGTTAACTGTTTGAATATACTTGTGAATTAATTCTGTTGCCGATACTGCCCGGCGGTATCGCGGGGCCGCGCAATCGAAAGAGGCCTTGACCTTTGAAGCGAGGCAGGGCACTTAAACCTCCGGCGAAACAATTTAAGAAGTTTTATGTCTAAAGAAGAATTATTGGAGTTCTCCGGCACGGTTGTCGAAAAGCTTCCGAATGCGATGTTTCGCGTGAAGCTTGAAAACGATCACGAAATCATTGCGCGTATTGCCGGAAAAATGCGGAAATTCCGCATCCGCGTGTTGCCCGGCGATAAGGTCGACGTAGAGATGACGCCATACGATCTGACCAAAGGGCGTATTATTTTCCGTCATAAATAATTTTGGGGCCGCATTCTTTCGATTCGATGTGGCCGTTTTCATTATTCTTCTCCATGGGAAGCTAGCCATGGAAAAACCGAAGCCCCCGACGCCGGAAGATTTTGATTTGACGGAACAAGACCTCAGGTCCGTTCCGAGGCTGTTGAATCAGAAATTGACCCATGAAATACATTCGAGGATTGGTCTTGGTATCGGCGCGATCCTGGGGCTGGGATCTCTGTGGGGGATGTTCGTCAAAACCGACTCGATCGTGTACGGCGCCTTTCTTTGGCGTTCTCGTCGGGTTCGTCGTTTTCTTAATGGTGAGTTTTCTAGGCAGCTTGATTGTTTTTTTCATCGCGAATGTTATTTCATATTTTCAACGTATATTTTATGGTCTGTTCAACGAAACGGCTCGGCGCGTCTATAGATATCAAGCAGCCCATAAGGCATTTGATGAGGCCATGTTCCAATATGAAAAATACAGGCAAAAAAGGGTTCAGGGCAAAACATACGAGTAAGATGATGGGCTCGCTCAATCATTTTTTAACCGTTTTTCCATATGGCTCACCCTAAGATGTTTAGCGCGCTATCGTTAATTTAATGACAAGCACAAAATGCATCCCTAGAATCTCAGCATGAAAGGGGGGACAGCTTCATGACGCACTTTCTGGTATCGGAAGAGAAGCAGGACGGCTTCAAACTTGAGGACATTTTAAAAATTCTCCGTAAGGACATATTCCTGCGATGCAGCAAAATTCTCGACGATGTTCGCCCCGAGGCACAGCACGTCCTGCGTAACAATACGAAAATCCTGGAGCTTCTCGGCGAGGCCATCGCGCTTGCCGAGGATTCGACGCAAACGCTCGACCGGGCCTTCGGCCCAAGTCAGGCGGGAAAGGGCGGCCCGCCCCGTATCGGGAGCCCGTGATCGTCCGGCTGATTTAAGGCCGTCGTTTCCGGCCCGAGTCGCGGGGTGCGATCGGAAAACGGGACTATTCGTGGAATCGGCTCATTTCCGCGGATATTCCGGGTTTTTCTGGTTTCTTATCCGAAAACCCACTATACATGCCGCCTTTATCCGTTTGAGCTTATGGATTCGGGCGAACGATGCTATCCAACGAAAAACTGGTTTTGGCCTTACCGAAGGGAAGAATCCTCCGGGAAGTCATGCCCATTATCCGGCGCGCCGGCATAAAACCGGAGCCTGCTTTTGACGATGACAGCGTCAGGCAGCTCCGCTTTGCGACGAATCGGCCCGAGGTCGACATTATCCGGGTTCGAAGCTTTGACGTGGCGACGTTTATCGCGTTCGGCGCGGCTCATTTCGGGGTTGCCGGCGCCGACGTGCTCATGGAATTCGATTATTCCGAAATTTATGCGCCCCTGGACTTGAAGGTCGGGGGCTGCCGGATGGTCGTCGCGGAACCGAAAGAACTAATTGGGGAGGATGATCCCGCGACATGGAGCCACGTTCGGGTCGCGACGAAATACCCCGCGATCACACAGCGTTATTTTGCGACGCGCGGCGTGCAGGCGGAATGCATCAAGCTTTCCGGCGCCATCGAGTTGGCACCCGGCATGAGTCTATGTCAGCGGATCGTCGATCTGGTTTCCTCCGGCGATACGCTCAAGGCGAACGGCCTGGTGGAGGTCGAACAAATCATGAGCATTACATCGCGGCTCGCGGTCAACCGTGCGGCATGGAAAACGCGTCCCCAGGAAATCAATTTCTGGATTCAACGTTTCCGGGAAGCGGTCGATGCCAAAGCGGCTTAAATTCTCCGACCCTGATTTTGACGGAAACTTTTCCGATATCGTTACCGCGAAACGGGAAACGGAATCGGACGTTCACGATGTCGTCGCGGCAATCATCGATGACGTTAAGATTCGAGGCGATGCGGCTCTTTTAGAATATACGAAACGGTTTGACCGTTTTGAATTGACCGCGGACGAAATGCGGGTGTCCAAAGAGGATATCCTGACGGCTTATAATGGCTGCGAGCGGAAAATCGTCGCCGCTCTCGAGTTCGCGGCGTCGCGTATCGAGGATTACCACCGGCGCCAAATCCCGGAAAACTTTCAGTATACTGATGCGTTGGGAATCCGCTTGGGCCAGCAATGGAAACCCTTGAGCGCGGCGGGATTATACGTGCCCGGCGGCACGGCGGCGTATCCGTCTTCCGTGCTGATGAATGCCATTCCCGCAAAGGTCGCCGGCGTGGACCGAATCGCCATGACGGTACCCGCACCCGGCGGCACGCTTAATCCGCTCGTATTGGCGGCGGCCCATATTGTCGGCGTCGATGAAATTTTCCGGGTCGGCGGCGCCCAAGCCGTTGCCGCGCTTGCCTACGGCACGGCAACGATCAAGCCTGTCGATAAAGTCGTCGGCCCGGGCAATGCTTATGTCGCCGCGGCGAAGCGTCAGGTATTCGGTGTCGTCGGCATCGATATGATTGCCGGCCCGTCGGAAATACTCGTGGTTGCCGATGATCGGAACGATCCGGCGTGGATCGCGGCCGATCTTCTGTCGCAGGCCGAGCATGATCGATCGGCGCAATCCATCTTGATTACGGATTCCGCGGATTTTGCGGATGCTGTCGTCCGAGCGGTTGACGCGCATTTGAAAATTCTGCCGCGCCGGGAAATCGCCGCGGAAAGCTGGAATACATACGGTACGATCATTCTGGTCGACGATTTATCCGATAGTATTCCGCTTATCGACCGGCTTGCTCCGGAGCATCTCGAGCTTGCGGTTGAGGACGCCGAAGGCTTGGCCGATCGCGTTCGAAATGCCGGTGCTATATTCCTCGGACGGTATACGCCCGAAGCTGTCGGCGACTATATCGCCGGGCCCAACCATGTGTTGCCGACTGCCCGAAGCGCCCGTTTTTCTTCGGGGCTCGGCGTTCTGGACTTCCTTAAAAGAAATTCGATCGTAAGATGCGATCAAGCCGGGCTTGAACAGCTGGGGCCGAAAATTTTGGCATTGGCCGAAGCCGAAGGGCTTGATGCGCATGCTCTTTCCGTCGGTATTCGGCTTAAAAAGTGACGGCCTGTATAGCAATGACGTGTGATTAACCGTGCCTGAAGATCAGCGGATTGCAAACGTCTTTCTCGATGAGCGTAGTGTCGTCCGGCGAAGTCCCCAAGTCGAACACGAACGTAAGGCTGCGATCTATGATCTTATCGAAGACAATGTCTTCTCCCCCGCCGGCCATTACGATGGCCCGTTTAACCTCCACCTGAAAATCGAAGAGAACCGCCTCGTCTTCTCAGTGTGCGACATCGAAGATCGGGAGCTCACTTCTTTTCCCCTCTCCCTAAATGCCTTCCGATCCCTGATCCGTGAATATTTCATGGTCTGCGAAAGTTATTACCAGGCCATCAAAACGTCGAGTCCGTCGAAAATCGAGGCGATCGACATGGGCCGCCGTTCGTTGCACAACGAAGGCGCCAGCTTATTGAAAGACCGGCTTCAGGATAAAGTCGATATCAACGAGCGAACGTCGCGGCGTTTATTTACGCTCCTTTGCGTTTTGCATATTCGGAATTGGTCATGAGCGCCGTGCCTTCCGCCGTGTTATTTGCCTGTACGACGAATTCCATTCGTTCGCCGATGGCCGAGGGCATCTTGAAGTTTTTGCTGGGGCATAAAATATATGTCGACTCCGTCGGCGTCCGAGAAGGTGGGATCGATGGTTTTGCCATCACCGTGATGCAGGAAATCGGGATCGATCTCAATCATCACAGATCGAAAACCTTCGACGATCTCGAGGATACGTCATACGATCTCGTTATTTCCTTGTCGCCCGAGGCGCAGCACAAAGCGGTCGAATTGACGCGTTTCATGTCTTGTGAGGTCGAATTCTGGAATACCTTGGACCCGACGTTCGTTCACGGTAGCCGCGACGTTCGATTGGATGCCTTTCGGCAAGTTCGGGATGAATTGATGGCGCGCATTAAGGCGCGTTTTCCCCTAGAAGGCCAGGTGGACGTATAAGGAATTTGCCGTGACGACTGCATCGACCTCATCAAGTCCACGTTTGATCCTCGCTTCGGCATCCCCCCGCAGGCTGGCGCTTCTGCGGCAAATCGGCATTGTGCCGGTGGAGGTTGCTCCCGCCGATGTTGACGAAAGGCCCTTGAAGCGGGAACTGCCTCGTGTCTTGGCATTGAGATTGGCGACAGCGAAAGCGTCGGCCGTCCGGGAACGGTTTGCGGAAGATGTCGTTTTAGCCGCCGACACGGTTGTCGCGTGCGGCCGCCGGGTTTTGGCAAAAGCGGAAGATAAAAATGAGGCCCGGCGGTTTCTGGAGCTTTTATCCGGCCGCCGCCATCGTGTTTACGGCGGCGTGTGCGTCATGGATCGCGACGGGTCGGTCAAGAGCCGGCTCGTTACGACGGCGGTTCACTTCAAACGTCTTTCCCGTGCGGAAATCGAGGGCTATCTCGAAACCGACGAATGGCTCGGGAAGGCGGGGGCTTATGCGATTCAAGGGATTGCCGCGACATTCGTCCGGTCGATTAACGGCTCGTATTCCAACGTTGTCGGATTGCCGCTGTTCGAGACGGCAGCCTTACTGACGAGCATCGGGATACGCACCGGGGAAGGGACGCGGGCGCAATGACGAGCGAGATTTTCGTGAATGCCGGTCCCGGAGAAACGCGGATCGCCTGGCGGCAGGACGGCCGCTTGTGCGAGCTTGAAATAGACCGGCCCGCGATCACGCAAAATATTCTCGGCAATATTTATATGGGCCGCGTGGAGAAGGTGGTCGGCGGCATCGAGGCGGCCTTCGTCGATATCGGCCGGGATAGAGCGGGTTTTCTGGCCTTGCCCGAAGTCCGCCCGGCCGGGGCGGCGCCGGACCGTGGGGACGATCGCATCGGCACGTATCTTAACGAGGGCGACGCCGTTTTGGTGCAAGTCGCGCGCGAGGAAATCGAGGACAAGGGCGCCAAACTTACGGTGCGGATCACGGTGCCGGGAATTTTCCTGGTATTGACCCCGGATGACCCTCGGGTTCATGTGTCCAGGCACATCGAGAGCGAGCGGGAAAAAGAGCGGCTGAACGGGATTGTCGAAGAAAACAAGCTCGATACCGAAGGGTTTATCGTTCGAACGGCCGCCGTGAATGCCGATGACAAAGATATCCTTCGGGATATGGTTCTGCTGCGCGAGCAATGGGCCGAAATTATCGGGCGGAACCGGAATAAAACACCGCCCGTTTGCCTGCATCAAGAGCCGCCGCCGGTTTGTCGCTGGATAAGAAATATCGCGGGGCACGATGTGTCGCGGGTGGTGATCGATGAGCCCCGCGTCTTCAATCTGGTAAAAAAATATTGCGAACGAACGGCGCCGTTTTTTTTGGACAGGATCGAGTCGTACCGAGAGGCGACGCCCGTTTTCGAGGCTTATGGCATCGAAGATGAAATAGAGACGGCTTTGGCGCCGTGTATCAACCTGCCTTCCGGCGGGCGGCTTCAGATCGAGCATACGGCGGCCTTGACGGCGATCGATATCGATACCGCCCGGGCGAGCGATGGCGGCGGCCGGGAGGAGGCGAATTCAAAAGTCAATCTCGAAGCCGCCGTCGAAATCGCGCGCCAGGTGCGGTTGCGTAACATCGGCGGATACGTCGTCGTGGATTTTGTGCCGATGAAGCGCCGCGAAAACAGGGAGAAGGTTTTATCCGTGCTGCGCCGGGAGTTTGCGCGCGACCCATGCCCGGCCTTCGTCGGCGGCTTCACGAAATTGGGTAAGCTCGAGCTTACGCGCCGGCGCCAACGGGACTCGATGGCGAATATGGTGCTCGAAGGCGGCACGGCCGCCGATCGGTATCAATGTCCTAAAACGGCGGAAACCGTCGCATTCGAGGCCTTGCGGGCGGCGGTCCGCGAGGCCAGGGCCAACCCGGGCAAACGCCTCGAAGTGCTGGCCGGCCCGGCCCTGGTTGACATGTTGCAAAACGGCGGGGCAAAACCGGGGCTGGAGCAGGCGCAAGAGATGCTCGGCGGGCCGCTTAAGATCACCGTCCGGAGCGATTTTGCCGCCCTGCGCTATGAGATCGCGAGCGGAGAGGGATCGTCAGGACTATGAGTAAGAAGTCGCGCGCCACGGCGAAAGTGATCCCGCTGGCTATGGTTAACGGGGGCTGCCCGATCTGCAACCGCCCGACGGTAGCGGATTACCGGCCGTTTTGCTCGAAGCGCTGCGCCGATCGGGACCTCGGGCATTGGCTGAGCGAAACCTATCGGGTCGAAACCGACGAGGGGCCCGAGCTCGACGAAACCCCGGATGACGAGCGTTAGAGCAGATCATGATTTATCGGAACCAAGGGGTGTTTCCGATAAATCATGATCCGATCTAGCCCGGCTTTCGCACCGTTCTGGACAGCCCGCCCGTTTTTATCTATAAGCACCAATTCTTGCGGTTCCGGCGCGGCGTCGGCTTTGTAGTGCGCCGGCTCCCCTTCCGCCCAGGTAGCTCAGTTGGTAGAGCAGTGGACTGAAAATCCTCGTGTCGGTGGTTCGATTCCGCCCCTGGGCACCATTTCCCTGTTGATTGTCCCCCGGAATTTGTCTTTCCTAGGGTTGATGGATTGCAGGATCTGAAAAAACCCGGCAAGGCGCCCACAATGGTAACGCAAGCCCAAGAAATTTCATCTTCATCGCCGTCGGCGCGGTCTCTCGAGGTCGTGCCGGTATCGGCGGCCATCGGTGCGGAGATCAAAGGGGTCGATCTGGCGGAGATGGACGCCGTGACGTTCGCGGCCGTTCGGAACGCCTGGCTCGAACATTGCGTTCTGTTGTTTCGCGACCAGGATATTTCGGATGCGGACCTGGTGGCGTTCAGCCGCCGGTTCGGCGACCTGGACGAATCGCCCCCCAACGAAAACGGCGTGATGAGCCCGTCGGGTTTTCCCGAGATTCTGGTTCTCTCGAACGTCGTAGAGAACGGCGTCGCCATCGGCAGCCTCGGCAATCAGGAATGCATCTGGCATTCGGACATGAACTATCGCGAGAAGCCGCCGATGGGCAGCATGCTGTACTCCCTCGAAGTGCCGCCGTCGGGCGGCGACACGGGGTTCCTGAACGCCTACATGGCTTATGAAACGTTGCCGGCGCCGCTGAAGCGCCGGATCGAGGGGCTCGAGATCAAGCACGATTCGACGACCAACAGCGCCGGGTACCGCCGGGAAGGTTCCGAGGACGTCACGGACGTCACGGTTTCGCCGGGCACGCGCCACCCCATCGTGCGGACTCATCCGGAGACCAAACGAAAAACGCTGTTCCTGGGCCGGCGCCGGTACGCCTACATCCCGGGCCTGGCGTTGGCGGACTCGGAGGCGCTGCTCGATGCGTTGTGGGCCCATGCGACCCAGGAGAAATTTACCTGGCATCATCATTGGCGCGTCGGCGATGTCGTTTGCTGGGATAACCGGTGCACGATGCATCGCCGCGACGATTTTCCGGAAAACCTCCGCCGCGTGATGCACCGGACCCAAATCAAAGGGGACCGGCCGTTCGCTTGAATTTTACGCCGGTATGGCCGGTTACTCGACCCGGTGTTTTTGCGCCGTCGGCACCAACGATTTCTCGCCGAGCACCGTGATGGCGGGCGTATCGCTGGCGAGGCAGATTTTTCGCAAGACGAAAATAACCCGGGCGAACGCCGTTTCCCCCCAAAACCAGTTTTCGAGTTGCCGTTGCGAGACGGTTCCCGGCTGCGCCATCATGGCTTCCAAATAATAGGCCTTGATGTCTTCATAAGCCGCGCGCAGGAAGGCGTCTGTTTTCAGATCCCCGCGCGGCGGCGGGGTCGCGGGGTCCTCGATGAAATTCAGGATAAACGCGGCGGCCTCGGCGATGTCGACGCCGCTCACGCCGACCGTGGTGCGCCCGCGCCGTTCGACGGACAAGCCGTACCAAGGTTGCAGCCGGTCCATTTCCTCCCGAAACGCTTTCGCCAAACCGTTCTCGTCGGCCTCGCCGGGCAGCGGCGGCAGATCGACCGGGCAGACCATGCCGGTCATGTCGTCGTCTTCGCTCTCGAGCGTATCGGGCGCGTCTTCCGGAAAATCGGCCAGCAACGGGCCGGTGTGCGCGTCGAGAAGATCCAACGCAGCCCGGAGAACCTTTTTCTGAAAGGCCGGGTCGTTGGGTGCGCCCAGGGGACGGCCGAGCATGAACGGCACCCACAGCGCCCGCGGCGGTTTGATCCGCTCGGTGTGGTCGCGAACGAGGCTGATTTGGGTCGTGGCGATGCCGTCGCGTTCAAGGTAATGAGCGAGCGCGCCGACGGCGCGCGTGCACATGGGTCAGACGGGCACCAGCAACACGGTGTCGACGCCGTCCTTCTTCAAAAGGCCGGCCAGGGTGCGCCCGGCGACGTCCAGCTTCTCCGGCGCCGTGCTGCCGAGCACGGAGTAATGGTAATCGGCAATGGAACCGATGACGCCCTCGCGGGCCAGTTCCTTGAGGCGCTCGAGCGGAAAGCAGATATTCAAATCCTGCTGATACCCCGTGCGGTCGAAATTCGAGGAATTATGCGCCATGATCAGATCGCCCGCCGGCGTGTCGGCGGGGATGATTCGGTAGTCGGTCGCGCCTCGGGTCAGAAGCGGATCGCTGTGCCGTTGCAGGGCGGCGGTCGAGATGATGGCGATCCGTCTTTCCTCGAGCGGCGGCCCCGGCGTCCAGGGAGTCGTCTCGAATTCGGGACAGGGCGTCTTTAACAGATGGGCACTCATCGCCTCGGAGACGTCGGTGAGCCGAACCATGAAATTTTCCAATCGAATTAGATATGCCTGACGGCGAGAGTTGCAGGATAAACAATCAGGTCGCGATTTGGCAAATCAAAGCGCGGCATTGCGGATTGGGCGGTTGCCTCCGGCCCGGCCTTCCTCCATACTTGCCTGAACGACATGTATCAGGGAGAATCGTCATGACCGCCGAGCGCGTTAAAGTCTTCTGGCAGCCTGGCTGAACGAGCTGTCTTAAAACCAAGGAATTCTTGGCGGCCCGTGGGGTCGATTTCGAATCCGTTAATGTTCAGGACGATCCGGAAGGATTAGCCGAGTTACGCAGACTCGGGGCGCGGTCCGTGCCGGTCGTATCCGTGGGCGATAAGTGGACGTTCACGCAGACCTTCGACGATGTCTGCAAAATGTTGGGCATCGAATACGACGATACCCCGCAGCTTTCCCCCGAAGACCTTGCCCGCAAAACGGATATGATTCTTGCGGCCGCCGAACGATTCGTCCGGCAGCTGCCGCCCGATCAGTTCGAGCAGAATGTCCGTACCCGCAAGCGGGCCTACAAGAATCTCTGTTATCATATTTTCCGGCTGACCGAGTCGTTCCTGGATGTCGTGATCGACGGCGGCGGCAAGGAGAAGTTTACCCGGGATCATATGAATCCCCTGTGCCCGGCTCATCTGAAGTCGTTCGAGGATATCGCCGATTTCGGCGCGTCCGTGCGCAAACGGTTCAACGATTGGTGGGCGAATAAAGGGGACGTGTCCTTCGATCGGATCGTGCCGACGTATTACGGGGACAAGAAGATGCACTATGTCTTCGAGCGGTTGACGTGGCACCCGGGCCAGCATGTCCGCCAGCTTATGATGCTCCTGCGCGAGGACTTCAAAATCGAGCCCAAGCAACCCTTACAGGATTCGGATTTCGCGGGTTTGCCCATTCCCGAAAAGGCCTGGGACGATGAGCCCGGGATGACGAAGTAAGAGAAGTAAGTTAAAGCGTTCCGGGGGCGAAATTTGGCGGAAGAGAGTGGGAGTCGAACCCACCAGGAACGCCTAACGCCCCTGAACGGATTTGAAGTCCGCCCGAGCCACCGGACCCGATTCCCTTCCAGGAAGAAGCAACTTAAAGCCGAACGCCCGTTCGGACAATGACGATCTGGGCCGATCTGGGCCGATGCGGGCCGACCCGACTCGCGCCGTTTGTTGGGGGGCGGGCGTTACGCGGCCCGCGACGCGCGTTTGCGTTCGTGTTCCTTGAGGAACTTCTTGCGGATGCGGATCGATTTCGGCGTGACCTCGACCAGCTCGTCGCCGTCGATGAATTCAAGCGCATATTCGAGGGTCGCGCGGATCGGCGGCGTCAACAGGATGTTTTCGTCGCTGCCGGCGGCGCGAATATTCGTCAGTTGTTTTGTCTTGAGCGGATTCACGACCAGATCGTTGTCGCGCGAATGGATCCCGATCACCATGCCTTCGTACACATCAAGGCCCGGATTGATGAACAGATCGCCCCGCTCCTGAAGATTGAAGAGGGCGTAGGCAATCGATTTTCCGGTCGCCATCGAAACGAGGACGCCGTTGCGGCGCTCGTTGATGCTGCCGGTCACCCGGGGGCCGTAGTGATCGAAGGTATGGTACATCAAGCCGGTCCCGGACGTGGTCGTGAGGAAATCCGAGCGAAAACCGATCAAGCTGCGGCTCGGGATAAGATAATCGAGCCGGACCCGTCCCTTGCCGTCCGGCGTCATGTCACGCAGTTCGCCGCGCCGCTCGCCGAGCTTTTCCATGACGGCGCCCTGATGCTGTTCCTCGACGTCGATCGTCAACGTTTCCCACGGTTCGCAGATTTCCCCGTCGATCGTCTTCAAAATCACTTCGGGGCGCGAAATGGCCAACTCGTAGCCTTCCCGCCGCATGTTTTCGATCAGGATCGACAGGTGCAGCTCGCCGCGTCCGGAAACCTTGAATTTATCCTGGCTGTCCGTCGGTTCGACCCGCAGGGCGACGTTGTGCAGTAATTCCCGATCGAGGCGGTCGCGAAGATTGCGGCTGGTGACGAATTTTCCTTCGCGTCCGGCGAACGGCGAGTCGTTAACCTGAAACGTCATGGAAATCGTCGGTTCGTCGACGACCAGGGGCGGCAGCGCCTCGACGGCATCCGGGTGGCACAGCGTATCGGAGATGTGCAGTTCCTCGAGGCCGGTGAACGCGATGATCTGACCGGCATGGGCTTCTTTTTGTTCGATCTTCTCGAGCCCGTGGAATCCGAGAATTTGCAACATGCGGCCCTGCCGGGTGTTGCCGTCGGCGCCGATTACGGTGATGGAGCTGTTGGCCTTGATCCTGCCCCGGCGAACGCGGCCGATGCCGATGACGCCGACATAGCTGGAATAGTCCAGCGCGCTGACCTGCAATTGAAACGGGCCGTTTAAATCCACGTCCGGCGGCGGCACGTGATCGATAACGGTTTGGAACAGTTCGGTCATGTCTTCGCGCGGCGAATCAAGGCTTCGCGAGGCCCACCCTTGGGTCGCGGATGCGTAAATTACCGGGAAATCGAGTTGTTCGTCGGTCGCGCCCAAGCGCACGAACAGATCGAATGTCTGGTCGACGGCCCAATCGGGCCGCGCGCCCTGCCGGTCGACTTTGTTGATGACCAGAATAGGGCGCAGGCCTTGAGCAAGCGCCTTGCTCGTCACGAACCGGGTTTGCGGCATCGGGCCTTCGACGGCGTCCACAAGCAGCAGGACCGAGTCCACCATGGACAAAACCCGCTCGACCTCGCCGCCGAAGTCGGCGTGGCCCGGCGTGTCGACGATATTGATGCGCCAGTCCTTCCAGTGAATCGACGTATTTTTCGATAAAATCGTGATTCCGCGCTCGCGCTCGAGATCGTTCGAATCCATCACCCGTTCCGACGCGTCGCCGAACTTCGTGAGCGTGCCGGATTGGCGGAGCAACTGATCGACGAGCGTGGTTTTGCCATGATCCACGTGGGCGATAATGGCAATGTTGCGAAGGCCGCTTATTTTATCGTTCATTTAAGGTGTTTACCTGCGTTGGAAAGCGGTCATGTGTCACCTTTTCCCCCGGATTGCAAGGGGGCTTTCGGCAAAGCTACGGTCAAAGCCTACGGAATTGGAGGTTAATCATCCGTTAGGGGGCGGAAAACCTCGTCCGCGGGGCGGAGGATGCCGCGCAGGTCGCCTTGGCGTTTGGTCAGCTTGACCGTATCGAAGTATTCCAGGAGTTCGATGGTCAGGTTGCGCCCGATCCCGGAACGGTCGCGGAACGCGGCGGCGTTGAACAGGCCATCCGGGCTGTCCGTGGCCAGTTGCTCGGCGATGGCGCCAAGCCGGTGCAAGGCGTCGGGCGTGAAATACCGGTTCTTGGCAACGGGTTGCACGACGCCCCGCCGAACGCTCCGGTCCAGAAACCGCTGAAGTTGATCCGGTCTCATGCCGAGGTCTGCGGCGAGTTCGCGCACGGTCGGCGGGCGCAGCCCCGCTTTGTCCAGCAGCGGCTTGACCCGCTTCCAAAGCGCGGCTTCCTGGGGCGGTATGGACGGTCGGTGTCCGGCAAGGCCGATAAGCTCGCTCCGGCGCGTTAGGCTCTTATCGTCGATAAGGCGTTCCACGGCGGCGCCGAGCAAGCCGTCGATTAACCGCAGGGACAGGCGTTGTGTTACTTGGACTACTGTCAGGCCCGGGCTTTCCGGCCGTTCGCCATGCCATTTCTTCAAGGTATCGAGAAGTTCCGTTTGCAGCCGGTCCCATAAACGGGGAGCAAGGGCGAACCGCTGCGTTCCGGCCGTTAGAACCGTTATCGAGCCGCTGTCGCGAAGCGCGGTATATTCCGATTCCGTTAAATTCCGGGCCCGGGCGAATTGAGTAAGGTCGATGCCGTTCGGCGATGATTCCGCCAGTTCCGATAAGGCAAGCGTGGGGTTGTCTTGGTCCAGGGCAACAAGCTGGAGGAGGCGTTCCGGCTTCGCGCGTCCCCGTTTCGGCGCGAAGGGATCGAGCACCCAGCCGCCGCCGATCGTCCGCCGGGCCGATTGGTCGCGCAGGATGAAGCGGTCGCCGTAAAAAACGTTCGTTTTATCGTCCAGGACGAGTTGCGCAATGCCGGTATCGCCGGGTTCGATCGCGCGCGATTCCAAGATGGCAAGGCGTCCCGGCAGGTCGGCGGCGCCGACGTGCACGTGTACAGGCATCCAATGCCTGAGGGGGCGCGGCTCTCGGATGAGGGCGCGGACCTTGACGTCGATCCGGTCCGTCGGCACGAAGGCAGGCTCCGCAACGATCCAGCTTCCCCGTTGAACGGCCGATTTCTTGAGATCGCGGCCGGTCAGGTTCAGGGCGCATCGTTGCCCCGCCGATCCGCGCTCGGATTCCCGGTTTTGGGCGTGCAGACTCCGCACGCGGGCGGGGATGCCCGCCGGCGCGACGATGATCTGATCGCCCGTTTGCACCGTTCCGGAGAATACGGACCCGGTGACCACGAGTCCGGAGCCCGAAAGCGTAAAGCACCGATCGACGGCCAGCCGAAAGTTGCCGTGCGTTCGGCGCCGTTCCAGGTGATGGGCGACATCGTGAAGATGCCGGTAGAGGACGTCGATGCCGTCGCCCGTCAGTGCGGAAACGCGGAAGCTCGGCGCATTTTCAAGCGCCGTTCCACTCAGAAGCCCGGAGATTTGCACGTCGACCTCATCGAGGCGGGCTTGATCGACCCGGTCGCTTTTCGTAATCGCGATCGCGCCGTTTCGCACATTGAGCAGATTAAGGATGTCCAGGTGTTCCACCGTTTGCGGCATGATGCCGTCATCGGCGGCGACGACGAAAAGGACGAAATCGATGTTGGTAACGCCGGCCAGCATATTGCGAACGAACCGTTCGTGACCCGGTACATCGACAAATCCGAGAGTCTCGTCGTCCCCGAAAGCCTTATAAGCGAAACCGATGTCGATTGTCAGGCCTCGGCGTTTCTCGTCGGGCAGGCGGTCGGTGTCGATTCCTGTTAACGCCTTAACCAGAAGTGTCTTGCCGTGATCGATGTGGCCGGCTGTCGCGATAATCAAGATGCTGCCTCGTCCGCCAATACGAGCTTTTCGAGTTGGGTGCTAAATCCTTGTTCGTCTTCCAAGCACCGAAGATCGAGCCAAAAGGCGTTGTCCTGAAGCCGCCCGATGACGGGTCGTGGCAGGCTTCGAAAGGCGTCCGCAATGCGCCGTGCCGCCGTACCGGCTTTGCGCTTGCCGGCTTTCGGTCGGATGACGAGCGCCGCGCTGGGGATGCGGGTCAGGGGTAAGGAGCCGCTACCGGTTTGGCTGTCGCAGGGCTCGACCGTCACCTCGGCCACAGGGGCCAAGCATTTTTGCAAGTTCGGCAAGAGGCGTTGCGCCGATTGCTCGACCGAGTCGCGGGAGCGGGCCAGCAGACGTAATGTCGGCACGCGTTCGAGCAGTTTTTCCGGATTGGCATAGAGTTGCAGAACGGCGGCGAGGGCGGCGATCGTCACCTTGTCGAGCCGCATGGCCCGTTTCATGGGATTGCGTTTGATTTTGCCGATCAGATCGGCGCGCCCGACGATGATGCCGGCCTGCGGACCGCCCAAAAGTTTATCCCCGCTGAACGTTACCAAATCGGCGCCTTGGGCAAGGGTTTCCTGGGCGGTCGGTTCGTGGGGCAGGCCGTAGGGGGCCAAATCGACGAGGGTGCCGCTGCCGAGATCCACCATAAACGGCAAGCCGTGCCGATGGGCGAGATCGGCCAGCTCTTTTTCCGGAACCGTCTTGGTGAATCCTTGCACGGTGTAGTTGCTGGTGTGCACTTTCATCAAAAGCGCGGTGCGCTTGCCGATGGCGCTTTCGAAGTCTTTCAGGTGCGTGCGATTGGTCGTACCGACCTCGACGAGTTTGCAGCCGGCCCGGCTCATGATGTCGGGCATGCGGAACGATCCGCCGATTTCGATGAGCTCTCCCCGGGAAACGGGAATCTCCTTTTTGAGCCCGAAGGTGTTCAAACACAGCAGGACGGCGGCGGCATTATTGTTCACGACGGTCGCCGCTTCGGCTCCCGTAAGACGGCAGAGCAGCGTATCGAGATGGCTATCCCTATCGCCGCGCTTGCCTGTCGCCAAGTCGTATTCGAGATTACCGGCCTCCCGGGCGGCATCCGTCATGGCGGTAATGGCTTCCTCGGGCAACAAGGCCCGGCCCAAATTCGTATGCAGGACCGTTCCGGTGAGATTGTAGACGGCCCGCAGCGGCGGTTGCACCCACGAGTCAAGAAGACCGGCGACCAGCGGGACGACGGTTTCATCGTCGATGGGTTTGGCAATTCTCGGCCGCTCGGCCGCGAAAGAATCGCGAAGCTTTGCTAACACGGTTCGCACGGCGTCCGCCGTCATCGGGCGCCCGTATCTCTCCGTCATGGCAACGATGGGCGGGAGGTTCAGGACGTGATCGACGGAGGGAATAGAGGCTAGAACGGTATCAGAAGAAGGCATCGGCACGCACGGTCCCGGTTGTTTTCAGAAAGGCGTTGCAGGCTAGGCTTCGTCCCGTATGGCGTCAAGGGAAGCGCCGGCATGAGAAGAGAAATTAGGAATAAGGCATATAAAATTGTCCGGATTTCTCACGACGGCGTGACTCGCTAACGGGAATTTCGGCTCGTCAGACACGAAGATTTGTGGCACATTTCCGTTCCGGCTAGGTTCTTAACTAAAAAGAATGAATAAGACCCCACGCTGCTCATGCTCGGCAGCTAAAAGAGCAAGATATTGTACTGCATATATTTTTTGTTAATATATGTGGTTTATAGGACCCCTATAAAGATTTCGGGGCGGAATCTCATTCCGTCCCGGGATTGTACCTCATTGAACGCATTCAGGGTTTAAAAACATATGGTGAAGAAGTCGGGGGTCTCTAAGGCGGTTTTCACGGATTTTGAAAATTCTCCTGCCGAGCCCTTTATTCCCCAAACGGATTACGGCGCCGCGGCAGGGAAGCCCGCGCCCGCCGCCTCGGCGGCGAAGAAAACCGTCTCATCGGGCAAACCCGGGCGCAAGACCGAGCACACCCAGATGGATATCGAGGACTATCTGCGGGTATTGAAAACCCTCGGGGTGCAAGACGAGAAGCGCGAGAATTTTTTCGGCCGGCTGTTGGTGCGGACTTTCGAGCATAAGCTGACAGAGGCCAACGAGGCGCCGGATGCAGAGGGACAGGTATCGCGTTCCATGTTGCCGGGATTCTTTACCGTGCTGCATATCCTGCTCGGCAGGAGTTTGATCGAGCGATACCAATCGATGACGAAAGAAATCGTTCAACGTACGAACGGCAGCCTCGAGAACATCGATTGGAACAAGGTTTACGGCAATCAGGACGCCAAGCTCATCACGCAGGATGCTTTGGTTGCCTTGGCATTGCATCTGGAAAGCATAGAAGAGAGCGCCGGCTGGTTCGTCGATCTCGTGAACGATAATTCGTCAGCGCCGCACGTGAAGATTACGGTGGACGAGTTCAATTGGCGATTGACTCAAAATACTTTCAAAGGCTTGTTAGGTGATCTCTTCGGAGAATTGCGCGAGACGTTGGCCACGGAGACCGGGCGATTGCAGATGACACGGCGCCATGGTGCGGAAACCTGCATCAAGCTTGTCGAGTTCATGGGCCATCTGGATGTCTTGAAAAATTAATTTTTTTAAATTTGTGTATTCGAATGCGGCGGTTCCGATTACGGAGCCGCCGCTATTTTTTTGTCCGGACTACATCGGACTATACTTGTAGTAACGGCCGCAATTCGGTGACGTCCGCGATGCTTTCGAGGTCTAATATCCGATCGACCAGCCGGGCAGTTTTCTCGGAGCCGATGACGGGGCCCATCAGGCCGACGGCCTTGGCGGCGACCTCGGCGCGGTCCATGGGATTGGCGGCGCTGCCTCGGACGGCTTTGGTGTGATGGCTTAACACGCGCCCGTCGAGCGTCGTGATGTCGACGATGGCCTGGCGCGGCGGGTGAGCCGTTCTCAAGTCTTTGTCGGGAATCAGTTCGACCTTGCGGCGCAAAGCGAGGATATCGGAATCCTCCATGCGGGCATCATTGTGAGTGTTTTCGAAAGTCAAGTGGCGGTCGATCAGAAACAACGCGGTCAAGTGCTGCAGGCACATGTTCGGCATCAGGCTGTTGTCCGAGATTGCATAACGGCCCTCGGGCAGCGTGATGACGATCTTTTCCACCTGATCCGGTCGGATGTCGTGTTCTCTTATCAGGATTTCGATCGCATCCAAGGGCGATTGCGCCGGCATGCCGACACACCACTTCTTGAGATTCGCATCCAGAATATCGAAGCGTTTTCCCAGCTCTTTCGTGATTTCCTCCGGGCGGGGATCGTTCGTGAAGACATCCAAATAGCCGTGGGGGCCGGACAGAACGTCATCGACGCCGCTGAGGCCGGCGGCGGCGAACAGCGCGGCCTGTACGGCGTTCCGCGCCGGCATGCCGCCGAACACGAATGCCTTTTCCACGTGTTCGTTATCCCGGTGCCAACACGGGACCCCCGATGCCTGCTGCATCGCGTATGAAATCAGGTAACGGGCCTGCCGGTCATCGATTTTTAAGAGCGAGCCGCAGGCCGCCGCGGCGCCGAATTGCGCCCCCGTACATGTGGCGTGGCGGGCATCGTTGAAGAGCACGTCCGGACCGAGGGCGAGATTGAAGCGCGCGCCGATGTCATAGCCTAAGGCAACGGCCTCAATCAGCGCCCGGCCCGTGCATTGTCCGCGTTCGGCGACGGCCAACGCCGCCGGAACGATCACGCATCCCGGATGGAAACGCGCACGTTGGTGGGTATCGTCGGTTTCGTCGGCATGGGCGAGGGTACCGTTGACTTGGGCCGCGTTGATCGCCGTGGTGACATACCGGGCGGCGGCAACCGTGGCTTCGGCGGAACCGCCTTGAGTGCTCATGAACTCGATCGCCAAACGGCCGGGTTTCAGAGCGGCGCCCGAGATCATGGCGGCTACCGTGTCGAGAATATGAAGTTTCGCTTTATCGATAACGTCGCGCGGCAGGTCCCGTGCGTGCGTCAAGGCCATGTAGGCGCTGAGCTCGGCCATTAAAGGCGATATCATTCCCGGTTTTCCCCTGATCCAAGGCCATTATTTCGGCATAGTTGTCTGCCTGCGAAGAATACACAATAATATGCTCCGTTACATTCGTCCCGGAATAGGTAGCTCAACCCATGACATTTCATCGTTTTGAAGACTATAAGGCACGCGCTCATGCCATTCACTTGACCACGGCGCAAAATCGTAAAATCGAAGGCGACTACATGTTCTTCTGCCACGTTACCAAGGCGGCAGGCACCGGCTCCGAGCTTCATTATCATCCGAACGAACTTTTGACTTTTATCTTGAACGGCAAGGCGAATGTTCTTGTCGGCAAGGAGCGCCGTATCGTTCCGGCCGGAACGTTCGTTCATATTCCGCCCTGTGCCCGCCATTCGATTAAGGCATCGGAAGACGGCGATATGCAATATCTCTATATCAAGGATCAGACATGGTCGATGGTCGGCGTTGCCGCCGATGAAGCCTTGCCCGACGAGGCGCCGGACGTTGAAGAGGTTGCGGAGAAATTTTCCAAGGGCGAATGGCCGGGGCAGAAAAAAAGCCCGGAGGAATCGGGGGCCATCATCGAAGGATTGGCGAATTGTTTTTATCCCGTCATCGAGTCCTTCGATGCGCCGACTATTTCCTGCGAACGGACCTGCCGCATCGCCGGCGAACGCCTGGCATTCAATTTTGCCGATCTGCCTGAAGGCTATCATCATCGATTCGATGCGACGCCGCACGAGGAATTCATCTACCTATTGAAGGGCGAGCTGACCGCGACGGTCGGCGGCGAGAAGAAAAACTGCGTTTCGGGTGATGTTATCCAAATCCCGAAGGGCTCGAAGCTGTCGCTCGAAGTGACGGTGGGGCCGGTGCGTTATGTGTCCGTCGAATCCACGACGTTTTTGGAAGGGAAAATCGACCGGAAAATGTAAAAATTAAAATAATGTCTTTAATGTCTTAAGGGAGGCTGCCATGACATTCCATCGCTTCGAGAACTACGAAGCCCGCACACGGGCCGTTCATCTTTCCACCGGGCAAACCCGGAAAATCGTCGGTAAATACGTCTACTTCGGTCATGTCGGTAAGGCTCCCGGGACCGGTTCGGTGCTTCACTACCACCCCAACGACTTCATGGTTTTCGTTCTGACGGGCAAGGCCAACGCGATTTGCGGCAAGGACCGCCGCGTTATCACGCCGGGCACGTTGATGCATGTACCGCCGTGCGCGCGCCACTCGGTGAAGGCGACCGAGGAAGGATTCATGACGTATCTCGCCATCAAGGAGCCGACGTGGTCGATGGTAGGCTCGGCGGCCGACGAGCCGCTGCCGGATGCGGCGCCTGTCGAGGAAGAGGTGTGGAAGACCCACGCCGAGGGCAAATGGCCGGGCCGGAACAAGAGCGAGGGAGAATCTCAGGTCGTCATCGAGGGGATCGGTAATGCGTTTTACCAGATGATCGACTCCTTCGACGCGCCCGCGATTTCAGCGCACTCGGTCCGCCGCGTGATCGGCCCACATATCAATTTCGCGTTCTACGATCTGCCGAAGGGCCACGAGGAGCCACTTCACACCGCCGAGCATGAGCGGTTCATTTACATGGTGCACGGCGGCATCGAGGCCGGCGTCGGCGGCCAGATTCAGACCTGCGGCCCTGACGACGTCATCGAGATTCCGCGCGGTAGCGAAGTCGGTTTCAAGGTTATCGAGGGACCGACCCGGTTCGTCTCGGTGCAGCCGACTCCGAAGCTCGAGGCCTGGGTCGACAGCCAGAGCTGAACGGTTCGCCTGTTCAGTCCTTGAGCGGGGGCTCGACGCCTTCCTGCATCGGCACATTGAAGGTCTTCAGGGTCAAACCCGTGATGGTGTAATAACCGGACAGGCCGATGATCTCCATCACGCCCTTTTCGCCGAAATGCTTGACGGCGGCGGCGTAGGTCTTGTCACTGGCCTCGCGGGTCTCCCAAAGTTCGGTGCAGAGATCGTATAGCGCTTCCTCGTCGGCTTTTTTGAAGGTGGGGCGCTTGCGATCGGCGATGGCCTCGACGATGGCGTCATCGAGCCCCGCTTTCTTGGCGTGTTGCACGTGGGAGTACCAAGCGGGTTGGGCGACCCATTGCCGAACCGTGATCAGGATCGTCAGTTCGATATGGCGCGGCTCCAGGGAGCAATCGAATCTAACGAACGCTCCCAATTTCTGGGCGCCGTCGGCGAAGGCCGGGCTGCGCAGCCAGGCGTTCATGGGAAGGGTCATTTTCCCCCGGGGACCCGATACGATGTCGTCATGAACCTTGCGCTGTTCCGGGGTCATGGTCTCGGGCGTTAGCATTTCAAGTCGACTCATTGTCTTTCCCCTTGTTTATTGGTCGGATATCGATCTCTTCTGCCGGTTCGGGCGGGCTGCGGTTGCGATCACGGGTCCATGGCAGGATGATGGCTGGCGTCGGGATCGACGTAAACGTTGATCACGACCGGACCGCCCGCTTTATGGGCCTCCTCGAGTGCGCCGAGGATCTGATCGGGATGGGTCACGGTCATGCCGCGGCAGCCGAAGCCTTCGGCGACTTTCGCGAAATCGACGTTCGAAAAATCGACGGCGATACGGTTGTTCCCGAGATTGTCGCGGACCATGCCGAGGCCCTGATTGTTCGAAACCACGAAAACGACGGAAAGATTCTGTTCCACGCAGGTCGCGAGAACCTGCAGGGAGGTCGAGAAGCCGCCGTCGCCGGCGAGGCTGGTTACCCGTTGTCCGGGATAGAGGAGCTTGATGGCCGCCGCCGCCGGCGGGCTCCATCCCATGCCGCCGATGCCGCCGGGCACGACCAAACGGCCCGGATGTTTGACCCGAAGACCGTTCGTGGTCCAGATGCGGTTGGCGCCGGCATCGAGCGTCAGGTAATCGTCCTTCGTCAGGAAACTCTGCAACGCCCGAACAACGTCGACGTGATGAACGTATCCTTGCGCGGCGGGGAGATCGGGCAGGCTGTCGTAGCCGGTTTCCTTCTTGATGGTCTTGATGTTGCCGAGGCGCTTGTCGCGCGCGTCGCCACTTAGGTTTTGACTCGCAAGCACCTGAAGGGCATCGGCGGCATCGGCCGTGATGGCAAGATCGACCGGATAGACCCAGCCCGCGTTGCGGGGATCGACATCGATCTGCACGAGCGTTTGATCGCCCGGCCGGATCATCTTGGGATCGCGAAACCGGGTATAATCCGGTCCCATGCTGACGCCGACCATGACGATGAGATCAGCCGACGCGACGGCCCGGTTGGCGGTGGCGCAGCCCCAGGTCCCGAGCATGCCGACGGCGCAGTCGAGGGTTTCGTCGACGCAGCCCTTGGCGTTATAGCTGGTCGCGACCATAGCGCCGGTTTTTTCGGCGATTTCCTGAAGCGTTTTATGAGCACCGGCCGCGAGCACGCCGTTGCCGGCGATGAAGGCGGGACGTTGCGCGGCATTAAGAAGTTTAGCCAGTTCGCCGATGGCCTCGGGATCGACTCTCGCCGGCGTGTAGGCGAGATAACCGCCGATGGGATAAAGCCGCGCGCGCGGGTTTTCGGGCACCTCCCGGCGCACGATGCCGCTTTTCATAATGACGGCGGCGGGCCCGCTGCGCGGCAACGTCGCGTGCTTGAAGGCCATTTGCAGGCCGTAGACCGCATCCTGGGGCTCGGTGGCGAAGGTGGAATACTTCGTCATGCCCCGCAGCATCGACTGAATGTCCGCGCCGCCGTAATCGCCGGTCATAGTTTGATAGACGCCGTACTGGCCGAATCCGTCGTAGTCGGAGGCCTCGGTCAGGATCACCATGGGCGATCCCGAGAAGTAAGCCTCTAAAATGCCGAAACCGCCGATGGTCGAGGCGAATGGGCCTTGTCCCATAAAAACGCCGGGCCGTCCCGTCAGGCGGCCGGTAACTTGGGCCATCACGGAAGCGATCTGTTCGGTACGGGTCAGGACGACGTCGAGTTTGTCCTTTTGTTCATGGAAGGCGTCGAGCGACCACGTAATACCGAGCCCCGGCAGCGTGAAGGCCCGTTTCACGCCGGCGTCGATCATGGTTTGGACAAGGACTTGGCTGGTCTTCGGCATGGTGAAACGCGCTCCCCGTGGTGGTCGGTTGATTTTTGTGAATTTGGTATTTGAGTGGGTCGTGTGCCGTCGGCCGTTATTTGTAGCGAATGACGCCGCTTTCAACAAGAGGCGGCAATCTGTTTCGACGGGCGGATGCGGGGGCCGGCCAAGACGGGCGTTTTTAGCCTCCGAATTTGCTATAACGGAATTTGGGTCGTTTCCCGTGGATAGTCACGGTATTGTCGAAGAATAAAGGGGATTTCCAGTCGATGGCCGCCGATCAGCCTCGTTTCACGGGTCAACAAGAAGACACCGCGCAAATACTCGACACGGTCGACGAGCTTCTGCGTTCAGGCCGTTTCGAGGAAGCCGACGCGTTATGCCAACGCCTCGTCGAGGCGGACCCAGGTAATGCCGAAGCGCACTATTTTCTGGGATTGATTGCATTCGAAGGCAATGCACTCGAGCATTCCGAAAATCATTTGGCGCGGGCGGTATCGCTGATGCCCGACGATCCGGTTTTTTTGTGCAATCTCGGTAACGTTCAGCATGCCCGGGGCGATTTGGCCGCATCCGAAAAAAGTTTCAGGGCGGCCATTCGTTATGATGACTCTTTGTCGCAGGCCCACGCCAACCTCGGGCTCGTTCTGACGCAACTCGGCCGGCTTGAAGAGGGCATTCGGGCCTTGAACAAAGCGCTTTCTCTCAATCCGGAAGATGTCGAGGCGCATCTGAATTTAGGCAATGCGTTTCGGGAACAAAATGAATTCAAGGATGCGATCGGCCATTACCGCCGTGCCATCGCTCTCTCGCCCGATTATGCCCAAGCCCATCGCAATCTGGGCGGCACCTTAACTCAGATCGGCGCATTCGATGAAGCCGAGGCATCGCTGCGGCGCAGCCTTCAACTGCAGCCCCAATCCACGGAAACCTATACCGAACTCGGTTTGATTCTCATCGAGGCCGGAAAGCTGGAAGAGGCCGCCGAGCATTTCATCGGTCCGGTTCGCGCCTTCCGTTCCGTTCAGGAACGGCCGCTCGACGAGTTTCCCGAGTTCGACAAGATCAATAAAACTAAATTGTCCCACGATATCGACCAACTCGAATACCTTCTCGCCCGGCACCAGATTTCGGAGGATCATCGGGCCTTGGTCGCGGACTACAAAGCGGCCCTGACCCGATTGGGCGAGCATTACGAAGGAACGCTGAGTGCGTTCGATCCGCCGGCGCCGGCACGGCTGCTGTCATCGTATAACCGTATCATTCATCATGCCCCGGCGGCGCAAGTTGCCGGCGGGGCCTTGTCGCCGGATCTCGACCTTGCGAAGATCGAAAACGATTTCCTGGCATCACAACATGGTTTCACATTCTTCGACGGCTTGTTGAAAGATGAAGCGTTGGCCGCCTTGCGGGCGTTTTGCCTCGACTCGACGATTTGGTGCCTTTTGGATTATCCGGATGAATTGGAGTCGAATCTGCTGACGGGATTTTCCTGCCCGCTTATTTTCCAAATCGCCGCCGATATCAAAGCGGCCTTCCCCAAGATTTTCGGTCCGCATGCCTTCACGTCCTGTTGGGCGTATAAATATTTTCAACGCAAATCCGGTCTCGGCGTTCATTGCGACGACGGCGCCGTCAGCATCAATTTCTGGATTACGCCGAATGAGGCGAACAACAATCCCGATGCGGGCGGATTGGTGCTGTGGAACAAAAAAGTACCGCGGGATTTTCTGGGGGAAATGACGGAAGAGCGCCAGGAACGGTTCCGGCGTGTCTTGGACGAGCCAGATGCCCGATCGTTCACGGTACCCTATGGGTGCAACCGCGCGGTACTGTTTCATTCGAACGTGCTACACGGTACGGACGCGATCGACTTTAAGCCCGGTTATGAGAACAACCGGATCAACATGACGTTCCTGTACGGCAAGGCGCCGAAAGGCGTGGGTGGCTGACCTATTATTCCGCCGCGGCCTTCCGGGAGGGTACGTCTTGTCGGTGCCCCGGCCATACCGCGTTCGGGATCATGACGTATCCCTCGAACAGGCGCCGGCAGGTCCGGATGATGCCGACCCGTTTGACGTCGGGGAATGCGCCGGAGACTTCGAACTCGATGTTCACGTCGATCTTGCCGCTCGGGTGCTCGATGGTGATGATCTGTTTATCGGCGTTGCCGATTTTAGCGACGTCGTTCGCGACGGTGCCCGGCGTTACGGCCGCCGAGGCGACGCAGCAACTGCCGGTGACGGCAAAGGCGGCATGGCAGGTATAGGGCACGAAATACCGTGCCGTGATGCTGCCGCCGTTTTTCGGCGCGGTGACGATCCCGAATTTCGGAATGACTTTTCCGGTCGCGTCGCCGAGGCCCATCATGGGAGACGCTTTCTGACGGATGCTTTCGAGTTTCTCGTAGAAAGCCTTGTCGGCATCCAGTTCCGCTTTGCTTTCATACCCGGTCTTGCCCATGGCCTCGGCCTTCACCAGCACCATCGGCATGGCCACGTCCACGCAGGATACTTCGATTCCGTCGATCATGTCCTTCGCGTTTCCCGTGGGAAGCATCGAGGAGCATTTCGAACCGGCGGCGTTCAGGAAATTCAAGGTTATCGGGGCGGCCGTGCCGGGAACGCCGTCGATGGACGCATCGCCGTCGTAAACGACTTCGCCGCCCGGGGTTTGAATGACGGCTTCGATCAGGGTTTGGGTGTTGACGTTGTATATCCGGATCGTGGTCTCGGGATCCCGTGCCTTGACGAGTCCGGCTTCGATGCCGAACGGCCCGACGCCCGAAAGCATGTTGCCGCAATTGGGGCTAGTATCGACGATAGGCTTATCGAAGGCGACTTGGGCGAACAGATAATCCACATCCGCGTCCTCGCGGTCGGACAGGCTGACCATGGCGACCTTGCTGGTCAGCGGCGTCGCGCCGCCGATGCCGTCGGTCTGGAGGATGTCGGGCGAGCCCATGGCGGCCAGCAACACGGTATCCCGGGTCGCCTCGTCGACCGGGAGATCGGAGCGCAGGAAAAAGGGCCCTTTCGACGTGCCGCCCCGCATCAGGACGCAGGGAATCCGGGTCTGCATGATTGTGTCCTTTCCTCAATGACGGTATTTGATGGTTGCTCACGTGCGGGTGACTATAAATCCCGGAATCGCCCGGGGCAATTGTCCTTAACGCATTGTTTAAATTGAAGAACCGGGTCTTCCGCTTTCCGGAGAGCCCAAAGCGGGAAGGCCCATCGGTTTATTCCATGAACCGATGGGTGCGTTTCGAGATTGACGATTGTTTTCCCCGCGTTATAAAACCGCTGAAAACAAATTCCCCCGAACGAAATAAAAAAGCATTCGTTCACCGCGGCTGAAAAAATAGGGTCGGTGCCTGGCCTTAGGGCGGGCGGCAGGGAGTTTGTCGCGATTTTTTAAACTCTGGAGGACTCTCTCTTATGGCGGCTAAAACGACAGTGATCAAAGGGGGCGCTTTAATCGACGGCAACGGCGGCCCCGTTGTCAAAAACCCCGTTATCGTCATTGAAGGCAAGAAGATCAAGGCGGTCGGGCCGGCAAGCAAGGTCAAGGCGCCAAAGGGAGCCGAGGTTATCAATGTCCCGAAAGCGACGTTGATGCCGGGCATGATGGATTTGCACATCCATTTGTGCATGTTCAACAACCTGACCTTCAAAAACTACCGTGTCGCCCAATGGGAGGTAACCCCGCAACTTCAGCAGTTGTACGCCCTGTTCCATTCCCAGTTGTGCTTGGAGATGGGCTTCACGACGCTGCGCGATCTCGGCTTTATCACGCCGTGGGGTTTGGTGACGGAAGCCATGTGCGCGGTGCGGGACTCGATCGATAACGGCATCATGACCGGCCCGCGACTCAAGATCGGCGCCTTCGCGGTCGGCACGGGTTCGCACTTGGACCTGATCCTGCCGCGGGCGGCGGTGCGTAATCCGGCGGCCACGGCCGACGGTGCCGATGCTCTGCGCGGCTTGGCCCGGAAAAACCTGCTTACCGGTTGCGATTGGATCAAAACCTGCGCGTCGGGCGGCGGCGGTACCGATAAGGAAGAACCGACGGTGCGCAACCACACCCAGGAAGAATTGAACGCCATCGTCGATGAAGCGCAAGCCGTCGAGCATTACTGCGCGATCCACTGCTTCACGCCGAACGCCCATCGCATGGCCCTCAAGGCAAAAACCGATACCATCGAGCATATGGTTTTCCATGACGACGACTCGATTGCCCGGATCGTCGATTCGCAAGTGCCGGTCACGCCGACCTTGGCGCACCGCACGGATCACGCCATCGATATCCGGCGTGAAATCGGTACCGCCGAATTCATCTTGAAGAAGATGAAACGGATTCAGCCGTATTGCTTCGAAACGTTCCAAACCATGTACGACGCCGGCGTGAATATCGCCATGGGCACCGATATGGGCTATGAGCCCGGTTTCGGCACCAATGCCTACGAACTCGAAGTGTACGTCGAGCTGGGCATGGACCCCATGCACGCCATCCAAACCGCGACCAAGAACGCGGCCGAGGCGCTGCATATGGAAGATGAGATCGGCACGCTCGAAAAAGGCAAGTTGGCCGATATCGTCGTCGTCGACGGCGATCCCCTGAAGAACATCAAAATTCTGCAAGATCGCAAGAAGCTTCAGATGGTTCTCAAGGAAGGCGAGGTCGTCGTCGATCGCCGCCCGGGCCACGATGTCCGCGTCATCCAGGCCGATTACAGAAGCTGGAGGATTGCCGATGCCTAAAATCCTTTATGGATTTTAGAAATGGATCGCACAGCCCGGCACCGCCGGGCTGTGCCGTATCCGGCAGGCCGATGGCGTCGAGACCGGGCAGACAGGTACAAAGCCGCGATGGGAAATTTTCGGAACCGCTTTAAGGAACGCTTGCTCGGCGGCGATCGGCAGATCGGCCTGTGGAGCACCTTATGCAGCAATCTGGTTGCCGATGTGCTGTCGGACGCCGGATTCGATTGGGTCTGCATCGACATGGAGCATGCCCCGAACGAAGTCGGCACGGTTCTGGGCCAACTGCAAGCCTTGGCGCAGCACGATTGCGCCGCGATCGTGCGCCCGCCCTGGCGCGATCCGGTGGCGGTCAAGCGGCTGTTGGATGTCGGGGCGCAATCGATCCTGTTTCCGATGGTGGAAACGGCCGAACAGGCGGAGCGCGCCGTTGCCTCGACCCGGTATCCGCCGCAAGGCATTCGGGGCGTTTCCTTGATGCAGCGGGGCAATCGCTTCGGGCGGGACGCCGATTATGCCCATGAGGCGGACGGCCAAATCTGCCGGCTGGTGCAGATCGAGTCCGTTAAGGGCCTGAACAATATCGAAGAAATTGCGGCCGTCGAGGGAGTCGACGGCTTCTTTTTCGGCCCGGCGGATCTTTCCGCCGAAATGGGGTTGATCGGACAGATGACGCACCCGGACGTCCTGAAGGCGCTCGATGTCGGCTTGGAGAAATGTATAAAGGCCGAAAAACCGGCGGGCATTTTATGGGGCGCCGACGATTTGATCCGGCAAAGTTTGGACAAAGGATACGCTTATGTTGCCGTCGGCGCCGATCTCGCGATTCTTGCCCGCGAGACGGCGGCGCTTGCAAAAAAGTATAAGGCTTAACACAATCGGATTTTCGCCGGCCAATCGTGCGAAACAACGGCTTCTTAACGCGAGGGAGGAATAATGTCTGACTCTAAAGCGAAAAATGAATTCGGCATAAAAGCGGACGTCACGAACTGCCTGTTCGACTTTGCCGGTCTGGCGCAACACGCGATCGGCGATCATTACTCGACCGCCCGGGGCGGGATCGTCGAGGGCGATAGAATTCAGGTCGCCTTGGTGCGGAAAAAACCGGGGACGGGGTCCCGGCTTCATACGCATCCGAACGAACAATTCAACTATGTTCTGAAAGGCAATCTCAAGGTCCGTGTCGGCGATGTCGAGAGCGTCGCGCCGCCGGGAACGCTGATCTTCATTCCGGCCAACACGCCGCATTATACGGTCGCATCGGATGACGGCGACGTCGAGTATTTCGCCGTGAAGGATACGTCGCACATCATGTACGGCGACCCGGTCGACGGCAAAAATACCGGTGCGCATTACGATCCCGGCTTCGAGCCCGATAAGAAATAAGGCCGTTCACCATGCCGCCGAAAAACGAAAGCAGCATCAAGGCGAACAGGGATCGTTGCCTGTTCGACATGGCCGGTTTTCACGCCGCCACCGGGCGCGGCGGTATCATCGAGGGGGATAAGGTCCAAGCATCCACGGTCCGCAAAAAACCGGGGGCCGGCCCGCGGCTCCACACGCATGCCAACGAACAGTTCAATTACGTGCTCAAAGGGACGCTGCGCGTGAAAATCGGCGAGCACCCCGAAAGTCTGGCCGGGCCCGGCACGCTCGTTTATATCCCCGCCAACGTTCCCCATTACACCATCGCCACGGAAGACGGCGAGGTCGAGTATTTCGTCGTGAAGGATACCTCCGACAGGATGCACGGCGACTATGCCGCCACGGACGAAAAATAACCCGTTCTTGTAACACCTTAGAAAATAGAGTGAATTCATGAAAAAAGTTCTCGTCCTCGGCAAAATTCACGATGCCGGGCTGCAAATTCTGCGCGATGCGGCCGATGTCGATTTCACGGAATTGGCGGAACACGTGCCGGAGATATTCGATCATTTGCCCGACACGGACGCGATCATCGTACGGATGACGAAGATCGACCGAAAAGTCATCGACGCGGCGCCGAAACTGCAGCTCGTCGCCCGTCACGGTGTCGGCTACGAAGCCGTCGATGTGGCGGCCTTGACCGCGCGGAAAATCCCCTTGGCCCTTGTCGGGAACGTAAACGCCACGGCGGTCGCCGAACATACCTTGGCCATGATGCTGGCGATGGCGAAGAAGCTCGTGCCCTACGACCGCGCAACCCGAAACGGCAACTTCAAGATCAGGGATTCGTTTTCGCAAACGGAACTTTTGAAAAAAACCGTTCTCGTCGCCGGTTTCGGGCGGATCGGCCGGGAAGTGGCGCAACGCTGCGCGGCGTTCGGGATGACGGTGGTGATCGCCGATCCGTTCGTGCCCGCCGAGGCGATCGAGAAAGCGGGCTACCGGTCGGTCGAGAATTTCCGCGCCGCGTTACCGCAGGCGGATTACGTTTCGATCCATGTGCCGAAAACGCCCGAAACCGAGAACCTGATCACCGCGAAGGAAATCGCGACCATGAAGGACGGCGCGTTCATCGTGAACGTATCGCGCGGCGGCATGGTGAACGAACATGATCTTTGCCGGGCATTGTCCTCGGGCAAGCTTGCCGCGGCGGCTTTGGATGTGTTCGAGCCGGAGCCGCCGAAGCCGGACAATCCGTTGTTCAAGCTCGATAATCTGGTGGTGTCGCCGCATTGCGGCGCGTTCACGGTCGAGTGCGGTCAACGCATGGCGGAAGTGTGCGCGCGCAACGTCCTGGCCGTGTTTGGCGGCACGCTCGATCCGGCCCTGGTCGTGAATAAGGAAGTCTTGAAATAACGCCGACCGTCGGCCGGGAAAAAGAAAAGGCCGTGGAGAAAACGCCACGGCCTTGATTTTTGAAGGCGAACGATACGGGCCTTCGGCTCAAGTGGTTCGTTAAGCCACTTTCTGAGGCTTCATATCCGCCGGATCGATGCCGGCGACCGGGACCGGCTTCTTCATCGCATCGCGCCGGAAGGGCTCGCCGAGTTCCTGATTGAGGATGACCTCGAGGAACGTCGTTTCCTTCTTCTTCATTTGCGCGTCGATGGCTTTGGAGAGTTCCTCGGTCAGCTCCTGCATGGTCGTAACCTGAACGCCCTTGACGCCGCACGCCTCGGCGATCTTCGCGTATTCGACGTCCAGATCGAGCTCCGTGCCGACGAAATTGTCGTCGAACCACAATGTGGTGTTCCGCTTCTCGGCGCCCCATTGGTAATTGCGGAAAATGATCATGGTGATCGGCGGCCAATCGTCGCGGCCGCACGCCGTCATTTCATTCATGGAAATGCCGAACGCGCCGTCGCCCGCGAAGCCGACGACCGGGATGTCCGGGCAGGCGATCTTGGCGCCGAGAATGGCCGGGAACCCGTAACCGCAAGGGCCGAACAGCCCCGGCGCAAGATATTTTCGCCCCTGTTCGAAGGTCGGATAGGCATTGCCGATGGCGCAGTTGTTGCCGATGTCCGAGGAAATGATGGCCTCCTTCGGCAACGCCGCCTGGATGGCGCGCCAGGCCATGCGCGCCGACATGCGGTCCGGCTCGCGCTTGCGGCACCGCTCGTTCCAGGTCGTGCCCGGATCGTCTTCCTCGTGGTCCATGGAGGACAGTTGCTGCAGCCACGCGGATCGGGTCTGGTGAATAAGCGCCTCGCGCTTGTCTTTTCCCTTGCCGGCATCGGCCGTGAGGTTTTCGAGCAGTTGTTCCGCCACCAGTTTCGCGTCGCCCTGGATGGCGACGGCGACCTTTTTGGTCAGGCCGATCCGATCGGCGTTGATGTCGACCTGGATGACCTTGGCGTTCTTCGGCCAGTAATCGATGCCGTAGCCGGGCAGGGTCGAGAAAGGATTGAGACGCGTGCCGAGAGCCAGGACGACGTCCGCTTTCGAGATGAGTTCCATCGCCGCTTTCGAGCCGTTGTAGCCGAGCGGGCCGACGGCAAGCGGGTGGCTGCCGGGAAAGGCGTCGTTGTGTTGATAGCCGCAGCAGACCGGCGCACCAAGTTTTTCGGCCAAGGCCGCGGAAGCCGGCATGGCGTTGCTCAACACGACGCCGGCGCCGTTCAAGATCACCGGGAAATCGGCTTCCGAGAGAAGCTTCGCGGCCTCGCGGATCGCTTCGCGCCCGCCCGCGGGGCGTTCGATCTTGATCGCCTGGGGCAGTTCGATGTCGACCACTTGCGTCCAGAAATCCCGCGGGACGTTGATCTGCGCCGGCGCACTGCCGCGCCAGGCTTTTTCGATGACCCGATTCAGCACCTCGGCGATTCGCGAGGGGTCGAGCACTTCTTCCTGGTAGCAGACCATGTCCTTGAAGACGGCCATCTGCGGAATTTCCTGAAACCCGCCTTGGCCCATTGTCTTATTGGCCGCTTGCGGCGTCACCAGCAGCAGCGGGGTATGGTTCCAGTAGGCCGTCTTCACGGGCGTCACGAAGTTCGTGATGCCGGGGCCGTTCTGGGCGATCATCATGCTCATCTTGCCGCTCGAGCGCGTGAAGCCGTCAGCCATCATGCCCGCGTTGCATTCATGCGCACAGTCCCAGAACTTGATGCCGGCTTTCGGAAACAGATCGGAGACCGGCATCATGGCCGAGCCGATAATTCCGAAAGCGTGCTGAATGCCGTGCCTTTGCAGTACTTTTACAAAGGCTTCCTCGGTCGTCATTTTCATTGCGTGATTCCCTCGTTTTTTCTGTCGGTAAATTGGAGCCGCGAGACGAATAGGAGCTAACTGATCGCCACTTTTTGAAGATGCCCATACCCCAGATCCTGGCTTATGCCGTCGGCGGTCTTCATGACCAGGGGCGCGATCTTGACGAGTTCCTGTTCCATAAGGCGGGTTTGCGGACCGCGCACAACGACGGTCGCGACAATATTGCTGTCGGCATCGAATACCGGCGCCGAGATCGCCGAGCTTCCGGGAGTGACGTCGCCGATGCTGTACGCGAAGCCTTGTTTACGAACCTCTTCCAATTGGGCGAGATAGGTTTTTCGCTCGATCGGCCGCCCCGGCACGACGGACCGGAGACCGGTGATTTTGATGATTCGTTCGCGTTCCGATTCGTGGGTGAAGGCCATAAGAACCCGGCCCGAAGCGCCGGCATAAATCGGCACGGCGCTGCCGATAGACGGCACGATGCAAAGCTCGTGGGTGGCGGCCAAGGCATCGATCGTCACGCGTTCGGTGCCGCGAGGGCAAACCAGGCAAACGGATTCCTGAACTTGGCGCAGCAGGGATTCGAGGTGAGGGCGGCTGATATGGCGCAGATCGCTTCGCCAGGAACTGTATAATCTGGAAACGTTGGCGCCCGGCATATACCGGCGCGTGATCGGATCCTGTTGGACCAGCTTGGCATGCGCCAGCGTCGACAACAGGCGCAACGCCGTCGCTTTATCCAGGCCGATCGCCCGGCTGATTTCGGAAAGCCCCATGGGCCGGTCGCTTTGGACGACCAGAAACAGAATGGCGATAGCGCGTTCTACGGAACGAACCGGTTTCATCCGGTTGGTACCTCCAGTTGGGTTCCCCGGGATTAGGGATCATTACGGGCCAATTTTTAGGATGGCGGTTTATGTGACGCCATCCCTTGGAGTTGGCCGTAACTATAAACAATGGGTCCTTCTGCCGCAACGGCCAACGGGCCGAAAAATGGGAAAAACCCGGGGCTTTCAGAGCTATATTTAGGGGACGATCCGAAGCGATCCCACCAGGCCCGCGCGGGACGCACGTCTGCGTTTTGCCGATAATCGCCTTAAATGAGCTTATATCGAGATAAAAAATAAGGTTTTCGGTCAAAAAAAATCACCCGTGTTTAAGATGGTTACGGCGGTTGCGTACGCTCTATTGTCTCCGGGTTCTCGAAAGCATTATGGTGCCGGTCTCACAGTGAGCCATCGGACCCGATGGCGACATCCAAACAATCGAAGTGAAACCCGCACAGATCATGCCGTCAAAAAAACCCGTTAAACGTCCCGAGGATTTAAGAAGCCACCGCTGGTTCGGCGCTACGGATTTGCGGTCTTTCGCGCATCGAGCCCGCATGAAACAGATCGGTCACGACCGCGAAGATTTCGTCGGCAAGCCGGTGATCGCGGTTATCAATACCTGGAGCGACATCAATCCTTGCCACACGCATCTCCGGCAACGGGCCGAAGAGGTCAAGCGCGGGATTTTGCAAGCCGGCGGGCTTCCGTTGGAACTGCCGGCGATATCGCTTTCGGAGCCGTTCGTTAAACCGACGACGATGCTGTATCGCAACTTTCTGGCGATGGAAACCGAAGAGCTTATCCGTTCGCATCCCGTTGACGGGGCCGTTTTGCTCGGCGGCTGCGATAAGACGACGCCCGGACTCGTCATGGGGGCGACCAGCGCCGGACTTCCGGCGATTTTCGTGCCGGCGGGCCCGATGCTCGGCGGCCAATGGCGCGGCGAAGCCCTGGGCATGGGCACGAGTACCTGGAAATATTGGGCCGAACTGCGCGCGGGCAATATCACCGAGCAGGATTGGGAAGAGATCGAAAGCGGAATCGCGCGCTCCTATGGCCACTGCCAGGTGATGGGGACCGCGTCGACGATGACCGCTGTCACCGAAGCGCTGGGCATGACGTTACCGGGCGCCGCCGCAATCCCCGCGCCGGATTCCAATCACAAACGCATGGCCAAGGAATCGGGCCGGCGGATCGTCGGCATGGTTTGGGAGGATTTGAAGCCGAGCGATATCCTGACTCAAGATGCCTTCGATAATGCCATCACGGTGCATATGGCCATCGGCGGTTCGACCAACGCGATCATTCACGTCGTGGCGATGGCGCGCCGCGCGGGGGTGCAATTATCCTTACGCCGCTTCGACGAGATTTCCCGGACCACGCCGGTCATAGCGAACGTCAAACCGTCCGGTGAGTATCTGATGGAAGAGTTTTATTACGCGGGCGGCGTTCCGGCGGTTCTTTCGGAAATAAAGGATATGCTGAAGCTCGATTGCCTGACGGTGACCGGGCAAACGTTGGGGGAAACGATCGCGAAGGCACGGGTTCATCGCCCGGATGTGATTTATCCTTTGAAGAAGCCGATTTATGCCGAAGGCGCCACGGCCGTGTTGTACGGCAATTTGGCGCCGGACGGATGCGTCATGAAACCGGCGGCGGCCGATCCGAAATTTCTGAAGCATCGCGGACCGGCCGTCGTGTTTCGCGATTACAATCACATGGCGGCGGAGATCGATCGGGACGATCTCGACGTCACGATCAATTCGATCCTGGTGCTGCAAAACGCCGGTCCGCAAGGCGGGCCGGGCATGCCGGAATGGGGCATGTTGCCGATCCCGAAGAAGCTCCTGAAAGAAGGCGTGCGCGACATGTTGCGGCTGTCGGACGCGCGCATGAGCGGCACCAGTTACGGTGCCTGTATCCTGCATGTGGCGCCGGAATCGTTTATCGGCGGCCCGCTGGCATTCGTCGAAACCGGCGATATCATCGACGTCGACGTCGAGGCACGGCGCATTCATCTCGATGTCCCGGAGGACGAATTGGAATCCCGGCGTGCCCGATGGAAACCGGCGGCGCCTCGGTATGAACGCGGCTACACGAAGATGTTCCTCGATCATATCGGCCAGGCCGATCAAGGCTGCGATTTCGATTATCTCGAAGCCGGTGCGCCCACGCCCGAGCCCGAAATTCACTAAAACCGGAAAGTTTTTTAGGCGACTTGAGCTTCCGTCGGTCCCACGCCCGGCGGCGGCGGCGCGATCTCCGTGATTTTCGGTACCGGACGAAGCCGATGCTTGATCGTTCCGTTTTCCGCCCACAGGATCATATTGCCGAGATAGTGCTCGTCGTCCTGGTCGGGGAAGTCGACGCGGAAATGCCCGCCTCGGCTCTCCTTGCGGTGCAGGGCCGCCGTGCCCAGCATGCGCGCGACCTGGATGACGTTGTAGGTTTCGTAGGATTTACGCAGACACTCGCATCGTTCGCGGATGGTGTCTCCACTGACGCCGATCGTATCGAACACGCGTTCCAGTTCGTCGAGTTTGTCGAGGCCTTCCTGCAGGCGGTCGGCGCGGCGTACTTGGCCGATATTGGTCACGATCTCCCGTTGCACCTGCCGGCGCCACTCATCGGGTGATAAATCGCCCGGCGCTTTTGCATAGCGCGCTTTAAGCTCTTCGAGCGCGGCTTGCCACTGACCGCTGCGCGGGTCGGGCCGGTCGGCGTGATGGCTTTCGCACGCCGCCGTCATGCCCGAACGGAAACCGAAAACGTAACTGTCGATCAAGGCGGCGCCGCCCAAGCGGTTGGCGCCGTGGATGCCGCCGCTGGCTTCGCCGCCGGCATAGAGCCCTTGCACCGACGTGCGGCCCCATTCGTCGATCCGGACCCCGCCGAGATAGGTATGCGGGCCGCTGGTGACTTCCAAGAAAGCCTTTTCCATGTCGACGCCGCTTTTCCTGAACATGGCGATGATGTCGCCCGAGGCCCCGTGGTTGGCGTCGTCGAAGATATGACGGATATCGATGCAAACGGCGTTGTTTTCGGTGCCCCGGCCTTCGAACAGTTCCATGGCGACGGCCCGGTTCAGCAGGGAACGGGTCGAGCGTTCCATCTTCTCCGGATCGTAGCGTTCCATGAACCGTTCGCCGTTTTTGTTCAGCAGGTACCCGCCTTCATTGAGGAAGCCGCTGGCATGCGGCGGGTATCCGGCGAGCTTGGCGGGCGCGGCCGTGATCATTTGATAATCGATAAATTCCATGTCCAGGAGTTCGGCGCCGGCCCGAAGCGCCATCGCGTAACCGTCCCCGGTAATGGTGGGCGGGGAATCGTTGAGTTCGTGAATTTGCGGTGCGCCGCCGGTGGTCAGAACCGTCGAGCGGGCGTGAATAACGACCGGGACGCCTTCGCGATACCGGAATCCCCAGGCGCCGACGACCCGGTTTCCGTCCTTCAGCAGATCGATCAGCATGACATGCTGTAAGGGCTCGACGCCGCCGTCCTTGGTTTTTTTCGAAAGCGCCGCCATCAGCGGCTTGCCCATCAACCGGCCGCAATGAACCAGACGGGCGAACCGGTGCGGATAGGCGCCTTGTTTTTGATCGAACCGGCCGTCATCCCGTTTGGCCAGGCCCAGGCCCCAGGCGTCGAGTTCCAAGGTTCGGTCGGTCGCCTCCTGGCACATGATTTTGGCAAGCCGGGGATTGTTGAGCCCGTAGCCGCCTTGCAAGGTATCTTCGAGGAAAAGATCCGGATTGTCTTGCGGATTGGAGTGGCCGATGGCGATCGAATGACCGCCCCGGGCCATCGAGGAACTGCCGGAGGCGTACGTTCCTTTTGTGACGACCGACGGAACGATGCCGCCGCGCATGGCGCCGACGGCGGCCATCATGCCGGCGACTCCGGCCCCGATAATCAGAACCTCCGCCTCGATTTTCTCGACCTCTTTGAGCGATTCCATGATGCTTCCGGTGTATCGGCGTCGAGATTATTTTTCGCCGTTATCGGCGACCAAGCCCGCGGCCTCGATGCCGGCGATGGCGAAGATTTCATCGTTGGCGCCCGTGTCGCCGCTGATGCCGACCGCGCCGACGATTTTGTTTTTCTTGTCGCGGATCAGGACTCCGCCGGGATTCGGCAGGATTTTGCCGCCGGAAAGCGTGGACAGGGCGCCGATAAAATTGGGATTGCTCGCGGCTTTTTTCGCCAGTTGCCGACTCGGTTCGCCCATGGCAACGGAGCCCCATGCCTTTCCTAAGCTGACATCGACACGGAACATGCTGGCGCCGTCTTCACGCTGAACGGCGACGATATGGCCATGATCGTCCAATACGACAACGGCGATTTCAGGGGCGTTGTTTGCCCGTGCCGTCTTGATCGCGTTGCGAATGATACTGTTTGCTTTACTCAATGTCAGTTTGGCCATCGTTTGCTCCTCGATGTATGGATAGGGTCGCCTGGTGGAGACTATCGGTAAGGATTTAGTCGGTCAGGACATAGGCCATCGTATTCTTCCGATCAATCTCATAGGAGGTTGCACTTATATTTGAGTGTTTTCATATGATCATGTAAAGTATAATGCAATAGTGGTTTGCGATGTGAACCGCCTGACTCGGGAGATACCCGGCGGTAACTTATTGGGCACGGGAGCGGGGCAATACCCGCTCGATTGTATTTATGATACCGTCATGGACGTGTGAGATTGACGCTTAACCCGTCGATCTATTTGAAAAAAGGGAGAGATTATCCGTGGTAGCAAAGAAAAAATCGGCCTCGAAAAAACCGGCCAAACGCGCCGTGAAGGCCAAGGCGACGAAAAAAACAACCAAGAAAGCCGCGAAAAAGGCAACGTCGACGAAAACGAAAACCGAGGGCGCAACGAAGGCGGGCAAGGGGAAATACTATTTCCCGATGAAAGAATTGAAGGTCGTTCCGGCCGGAACCGGCTATTCGACCTCGCACGGCGGTGTCGTCGAAGGCGAGCGGATGCTCGTCGGGTATATCAACAAGCCGCGCGGGACGGGATCGCGGATGCATTCCCATCCCAACGAGCAGTTCAACTACGTGATGCAGGGGACGCTGCGGTGCGTCATCAACGGGAAAAAATCGTTGGCACCGGCGGGAACGCTGGTTTACGTCCCGGCGAACGCGCCTCATACCATGGTGGCGACCGGGCAAGAGGATGTGATCTTCCTGGCGCTGAAGGATCTTTCCCACGGGATTATCGGCAAAGCCGTCGACGGGACCATGTCCGGCCCGCATTTCGACACGGGTTTCGGCCCGGAAACCAAGGGAAAACGCGCCTCGCGGGCCAAATAAGCAGTTGCCAAGCCCGGGACGGACCGAATACAACAAAATGTAGAGTTTTAAATAAGACGCTGGGGTTTTTCATTAGAAACCCCTAAACAAATTCAAGAGTAAACGGGAGGAATTCATGCGTTATCTTAGTAAAGTCACACTACTGACGGCTGCGGCCGGTGCGATGGCCTTGGGGCTTTCGGGACCGGCGGCGGCTAAATTCCCCGACAAGGCGATCGAATTGATTTGTTCGACGTCGCCGGGTTCCGGCGCGGCAAGCTGGTGCCATCTGGTCGGCGGTCATCTTCAAAAAACGCTTAAAGTGCCGGTCAAGGTGCTGTTCAAGAGCGGCGGTTCGAACCATGAGCCGGTCGTCTATGTTGCCGGCAAGCCGGCGGATGGACATACCCTGCTGCACATCAGCGCGAGCTTCACCGGGTATTTCAATCTGCCCCATTTCCGTCACACTCATAAAGAGTTCGATATGTTGGCGCAGATGGAGAAGCATCTCTACTCCGTTTGTGTTCATGCCGACAGCCCGTGGAAGACCTACCAGGATCTCGTCAAGGCGGCGAAAGCAAAGCCGGGCTCGATCAGCATGGGCAGCAACAAGATCGGCTCCGTGCATCACCGCCATCAGGAACTGCTCCACAAAACGGCCGGCGTCGATATCCGGTTCGTGCCCTATAAAGGGACCGGCGATGTCGTCAAGGACGTGATCGGCAAGCACCTGGAAGTCGGTTTTGCTCAACCGGGCAAGTGGATGTCCCACATGAAAGCAGGAAAAGCCCGCTGCCTTCTGTTGCTGAATGAGACGCGGTTGGACGATCCGGGCTTCAAGGACGTCCCGGTTCCGTCGGACCTCGGGTACAAATATAAAATCCCGCACCAGTTCCAAGGGTTCATGGTGAAGAAAGGTACGCCACCCGAGGTCAGGAAGACCTTGCAGGCGGCCTTGAAGAAGCTTTCCGGAACCGAGGGTTATAAAAAATATATCGCCAAACAGCCGCACGTGATTCCGAGTTCGAACTTCGATACGGCAGCAATGAACGCCGACTTCGAAGAAGGCCTGCAAAACACGCGGGCTTTGATGGTTAAGCTCGGCATCCTTAAGAAATAGCCGCAGGAGGCATGGCGCAACCGTGTCTTCGCGCTCGAATTGAACCGCTCGGCTGATCGTAATGAGTTCATTCGTCAGTCGGGCGGTTTTTTCGACGCTGCAACGGCCTTCAATCGTAAAAGAACGTCTGGTAAACGTTAGCGCCGGGGAGGGGACGATCCATGACCGTAAAAAGTAAATCCGCCGATCTGGTCACGGTGCTGTTGATTGCGGCCGGTCTGATCTACTTGTTCTTTTACACATATACGTTTTCGCCCTCGATCCTGAAAGGGTATCCGGGCGACGCCTTTTTCCCGCGATTGATCCTCGGATTCACCTTGATATGGTGCGCGGTTCTTATCCTGCGCCTGATTAAAGAACGCATAGCTAACAGGGTTCAGGGGATTTCCGGCGACTCGGAACCGATGGTGACGGTGGAATGGATTCCGTTCGCGATCTGCATAGGATTCGTTTTGGCGTTTCTGTTGCTGCTTCCGGTAATCGGCTTCGAACTCTGCACCTTCTTCTTCATGTTCGGGTTGCTGGTAACGCGGTGGCACGGGGAAATCAAGGCGAGGCTGATTAAGGCGGCGGCGCTCTCGGCGTTTACGTCTGTATTTTTTTACGTGACGTTCGTGTTGCTGTTGAATGTCTCGTTTCCGGTCAAGCTCTTCCCCGCATTCATCAGTTTCTGACGAACCGGCAGGTCATCATGGAAAGTCTAGGCGCAAACATAATTCCGGCACTCGGCCTCGTTTTCGGTCCGATGACGCTTGTCGCTTTATTCGGCGGCGTCATTTTGGGAATTATTTTGGGGGCGCTGCCGGGATTCGGCAGTTCGCAATCGCTGGCATTGCTGTTTCCCATAACCTTTGTCATGTCCGCTCCCGATGCAATTTTATTTTGCGTCGCCGTTTATTCGGCCGCCGAATACGGGGGCTCCATTCCGGCCATTCTCATACGAACGCCCGGGACGCCCGCGGGCGCCGTTACCGTTCTCGACGGCTACGAAATGACCCGGCGGGGATTGGCGTTGAAAGCGCTTAAGGTTTCGCTTTTTTCGGGTGTGATCGGCGGACTGACGAGTACGATTATTTTCATCATTACCGGTGTGGCGCTGGCCCAGGTCGCCTTGATGTTCGGCCCCGGCGAGATGTTTGCCCTCGGTATTTTCGGGCTTTCCATCATCGGCACGTTTTTCGGCAAGGACCCGGCCAAGGGATTCTTGGCCACGGGCATCGGATTGCTGCTGACGACGATCGGCAGCTCCGGTTTCGGCGGGTTGAGGTTTACCTTCGAAATCGGCGCGCTGATGGACGGTCTGCCGCTGGTCGTCATCGTCATCGGCCTCTTGGCCGGGCCCGAGGCGTTCAGGTTGCTGGTCGATCACCGTAAAACCGTTGAAAAAAGAGATCTTGCCGATCTGAGCGGTCAACGCGAAAAAAACCGGATAACCAAGGAAGATATCAAGCGCCTGATCCCGACCTGGATACGGAATAGTCTGATCGGGACGGCTATCGGCATCGTTCCGGGCGCGGGCGCCTCGGTCGGTTCGTTGATCGCGTATAACGAGGAAAAACGTTGGTGTAAGCGCAGCCATTTGATGGGAACGGGCATTATCGAAGGTGTCGCGGCGCCGGAAACCGCCAACAATGCGGTGGTGGCCGGGACCTTGGTGCCGTCCTTGGCTCTCGGTATTCCGGGCTCGGGAACGGCGGCGATTTTGATCGGCGTGCTGATTACGAAGGGAATCGTGCCGGGACCGATGTTGTTCAAGGAAAGCACCTCCTTGGTGCTGGCTATTTTTATCGGTTTGATCGTTTGTAATTTTATGCTGCTGGCGGTCGGGCTCGGCGGCATGCGGATTTGGGGGCCGATCGCGCGCGTGCCGAGAAGAATCATCGGCCCGTTCGTGATGATCATGATTTTGATCGGCACGTACGCCTACGCCAATTATTGGGCGCATGTGGTCATGGTCCTGATCATGGCGGCCATGGCGTATTACTTCGAAAAGCTCGATATTCCGACGGTGCCGATCGTGCTGGCTTTCGTGATGGGCCCGATCGTGGAGGGCAATCTCAATAAGGCGCTGACGATCCATGCCGGAGATCTGTGGGGCGTGATTACGAGGCCGATTGCTCTGTCTATTATGGTGCTTGCCCTCGTGACGGCGGTCTACGGCTTCTGGCGAAGCTATAAGACGAATCGTGAAGACGAAGGTTCGCTCAAAGAATAAGCTTCCTTCTCAATCGGTGCGGCGTCCCGGTCGTGCCTCCGGTCATGGCGCTGAGTGAAACGGGATTTTATGCCGGCGAATAATAAGGATTCGCGCCCGATGCATGATCCGTCGTATCGAGTACGGCCGTGATTTCGGGAACGGCGGCAAGAATTTCCTTTTCCACGCCTTGCTTGAGAGTCGCGGTGGCCATGCCGCAACCCTGGCAGCCGCCTTCGAGTCGGATATAGGCCGTGCTCTCCTGCACGTCGATCAGGCTGATGGAGCCGCCGTGGGATGCAACGGCCGGGTTGACCTTTTCGTCGAGAACTTTCTGAACAGCCGTCGCGACAGGCGTTTCCAGCCCGGGTTTCGGCAAGGCATCGCGGTAATCTTTGACGCCTTGCACCTCGGGAATGTAATGGCGCAGCATATTCTCGATACCGGCCCGCAAGCCCGCCGCCGATCCCAACATTTCGAGATAGACAATACCGTCTTTGAATTCATGAAAAACGACATCGCCGCCGCCCTGGGATGTCGCCGGCCGGATGCGTGTCTCGATCAAATCCTGAATGCGGGTTTTAACGTCTTTGCCGTCATGATCCGGTGCGTCATCGCCGGCGTCCTTATCGGAGACGATCACGGGATCGCCCGATGTGTAGTGGTCCATAACGGCACCGAGAATCGCGGGCTTCAGAACGTCCCAGTCCTTATCATCCGCTTTCTTGACGGAAATCGAGTCCGTTTCCAAAAGCACCCGAATAACGCCGTCGATTTCAAACAACCGTTTCGCCAATGGCGATTTCTCGGCCTTTTCCGCATTAGCGAACGCCGCCGAGCCGGCCGGCATGACGGCCTTGCCGGGCAGGAATTTCAATGTTGCCGGGTTCGATGTGGTTTCCGTTTGGATGAACATGACCTTGCTTTTCCTTACTAAATTCCTTCATGGGTGCCGCCGTTGGCCGTGCTGGCGTCGCACCGGCCGCGCATTCGACGCTACCCCTATTAAATGGGAAGCAACGGCGATTTGTCCATATCCGATCGGCATGCCCGCAATCCCGGGCATTTTGGGCTATTTGATATCTTCCTCGGCGAAAAACTGGCGGGCGATCCGAAAGCTGTCGACGGCGGCCGGAACGCCGCAGTATACGCCGACCTGCAGAAAGACCTCCTTAATTTCTTCCTTGGTGAGGCCGTTGTTCAACGCGCCCCGCAAGTGGGTTTTGATTTCATGGGGCCGGTTCGAGGCGCTCAGAAGAGCCAAGCACAACATGCTGCGAACTTTGCGCGGTAGGCCCGGACGGTTCCAGATTTCCCCCCAGCAATACGTCGTCGTCAGTTCTTGAAGGTCCTGGCTGAAATCGTCCAATTCGGCCATGCGGGCATCGACATAATCGGCTCCCAGCACTTCGCGGCGAACCTTAAGGCCTTTTTCGTACATCGCTTTATCCATTGTGTCCTCCCTGGTTTGAAGAATGAACGGTGGAGCCGCATAGTGAGCGGGCTGTCCGAGGGGGTCAAACGGATTGTCGTGAATGGATTTCAGCTACGTGCGCGGCGAGTCGCCTGGGCCTTTGGAACAAACGGCCGTTTCGCCGCTGCAACAGGGGTCGACGTTTTGGCCGCAATGGCTGCATTGAACATGTCCATGCACGTTCACGGGGGTCGCATGCACATGGCACATGGGGCAGCGCCAGGGAAGAGGAGAGGAATCGGTGGCGTTCAACGGCCCATCCTTTCTCGAGAAAAAGATAGGGGAATAGACTTAACGAATTGTTGATAGGATTTTCTTTTCGGGCAATCCATTTTTTCGGCATCTTATGGGTGATTCGTTGGCAATCCCATACGGTATCTCATATAAATATGAATTCAATCGAATATACGTCTCGATCAAGTCCGTAACGAAAGTGGGGGAGTAATCATGCCGATCACCGGGGAAAAACCGATCTTCATCGTAAGCGCGCCGCGTTCAGGGTCTACCTTGATGCGGTTGATTTTGGATTCTCACCCTCGAATCGGCATTCCTTCGCCGGCATGGCTTTATGAAATGGTGCGGCCTTATCTCTACAGTTATGGCGATTTATCGATTCGGGAAAATCTCTTGGCTTTGGCGGAAGATATTCTCGAAGCCCCGTCGATCAAGGAATGGACGTCGAAACTCAGCGCCGAAGAAATGGTGAAGGCGGCCAAAGAAGCGTCGTTTGCCGGCCTGTATGGCGTTTTACATCGCAAATATGCCGACGATACCGGGAAGGCCCGATGGGGCGAAAAAACGCCGCGGAACTGTTTCTGGATGGAAGAGATCCTGGATGATTACCCGGACGCGCAATTTGTTCACATCATTCGTGACGGCCGGGATATGGCGATCGATATCGCCGATTCGAGATTGTGGCCGTACTCGCTTTATTCCGGCATGCATATGTGGGAGATGTTCGTATCGGCGGCCCGTGAAACCGGCGGCAAACTCGGCAAGGACGTTTATTACGAATTTCAGTACGAAAAACTGTGCGCCGATCCCGAAGGCGAATTGGCCAAGGTATGCAATTTCCTGGGTGAGGATTTCTCGCCGCAAATGCTCAGTCATCATCAATCGACATCGGCGAAAAGCTGGGGCGGTGGCGATCCGCTGCATGCGAAAGTCCTCAAGCCGATCACCACGGATTATTGCGAGATGTACAAGACTCGGTTGTCGGATGGCGACCGCGAAGCCCTGGAGGCCGTGGCCGGCGATCTTTTGAAGGACTTGGGGTATCCCGCGGCCGACCGGCCGACGCCGATTTCCGAACGGCTGGCGCGCCAGATGCTCGAAAGCGACACGCCGTCCAATCCCAGCTATGTGCCCTACAAGGGGTGGCATGCCAAGCGCCGCCAGGAACGGAAGGAACGGGGCGTGTGGCGTGATCAGGACCGAAAATCCCAGCTTTGGAGCACGCTTTGAACCGTTAGGCGGCGCCAGTATGGAGGCTGTCCGGAAATTAAAACAGCGCAATATTTGGACTAAATCTTTATATTTAGCCCAAAATATGGCGTGTATCATGGTTTCTCGGCGGGGAAAAATGCTGTATCTTATTGCGCTAAGGGGTATTTTCATCCGATAGTATGCCGGTCTTCGCGTGAGACGCGGCGCTTAAGGGCGGGGGGAATGTTTAAGAGTCATCGGGTGTTCGCGGTTTTTTGCCGAAACGTACCGGCAATCGTGATGTGTGCGCTTCTTTTCGGGGCGCCTGCAAACGCTCAGCCCTTGTCGGATTTGATCCCCGAGATGTTAAAGAAGGACGATCTCGTCAACGCGGCCCGTGCCGATTTGGCGGCGGCGCGCGAGCGTACGCGCGTCGCATTGGGCGGCTGGTTTCCCCAACTTAACGTGACGGGGCACTATGGCTACGAGAAGCAGATCCAACCGGGAGCGGATACCCGCGCGCCGCCCCGGGAGATCGATGCCAGCATAACGCAATTGCTTTGGGATTTCGGCTCGACGAATGCCCAGGTGCGCTCGGCCAGCTTGGTGATGGATCAGGCGAACGCCAATCTTTCCGCGGCGCTTCAAAACCGTCTGCTGCAGGCCGTGACGGCCTATCTCAACGTAATCCGGACAAACGAAGTTCTGGGTTTTTCCAGAAAGTCCGAAGAAAACATCAAGAAGCAGACCGAATTGGAAGATGCGCTTGTTCGGCGCGGCGCCGGTTTTTCCACGGACGTGTTGCAGGCAAAAGTTCAATTGGCGGGAGTGCAGGCACGGCGGGTTCGCGCCGAAGGCGATCTCAGGGTTTCCCGAAATGCATACCGTGAAGTGTTCGAAAAGGCCCCGCCTGATTTCGCGGCGCTGGTGAAGCCCGCTTTCCCGGTGGACGGTATGCCGGCTCGAATCGATGACGCGATTGGCATTGCGCTGGATAATAATCCGCAGTTGCTCGCCGCGCATTATGCCAGCCAGATCGCGAAGGAAGATGTCAATGTGACGCGGGCGTCTCAGTTTTTCCCGCGCTTTCAGGCCGTCGCTCAATCCAAGTTTTCAAAGGACGTCGGCGGCGTGCTCGGCAGCGAGCAGGATTTTCTGGGCATGGTGCAGTTTATCTATCCCTTCAATCTTGGCTTCACGGCGGTTAATTCCTTGCGAGCCTCTAAGGAAGGCGTTACGGCGGCGACCGGCAGATTTATCGATGCAAGAGGAAGGGTCGAGCAGCAGGTCCGGGATGCATGGGATAATCTGCAGACGGCGCGTGAGAATGCTACGTTATTGAGAAATCAAGCAAACATCGCCGCGGAATTTTTGGAATTGGCTCGTAAGGAGCGCACGCTCGGAAAACGGTCCTTGCTCGATGTGCTGAACGGCGAGACCAATTTGGTCAACGCCGAAAGCGACGCCGCCTCGGCGGAGCGCGATGTCGATATCGCCGCATTCACGCTGATGGCCGTCATGGGCCGGTTGAATGCCGAAACGGTCATGCGTCCGGCCGCGCCGGCTCAGTGACGCGACTGTCCGGGTTCTCCGTCATCGATTTATCGAGGCCGCGCTGATCGGCGGTTTTTAGGTCTTCAGGAAACCGCGAGCCTTTATGTTTTTGCAAATACAAAATCTGGTCGAGGAGGGGCAACTTAAAAAGCTTGATGAGCTTCTTGGGAAGGCGAAATACGTCGAGGGCAAAAAATCGGCCGGCCCGATGGCGGAACAAGCTAAAAACAATCTCCAGGTCGATCGCGAGCAGACGGATAAAATCGGCGATATCGACAAGATCATCTTAACGGCCCTTTGGAAGAACCAGACCGTTAAGGCAGCGTGTCTTCCGAGACGAATTTTCAGCCGACCGTCAACCGCCATGAGCCCGGCATGTCCTACGGCCCCCATACCGATCATCCGATCATGGGGGTCAATCCGCCGATGCGGACGGATATTGCCGTTTCGATATTTCTCAACGATCCCGAAAGTTACGAGGGTGGGGAACTGCTCGTCAGGACGGAGGTTGGCGAGGTCGCTTTCAAACTACCTCGGGGGCACGCTCTTATTTATCCGGGCGGGAGCGTTCACTCGGTCCAAAAAGTGACGAGCGGCGTTCGGTTGGCGGCGGTGACATGGCTTCAGAGCGCCGTGCAGGATAGCGCTCGGCGGCGAATTTTGTTGGATTTGGATATGGCGCGCGGGCATGTGAACAAAAAAGCGCCCGATTCCGAGGAGGGACGGCTCCTGGTGAAAATTTACGGAAATTTGCTCCGTATGTGGGGCGATCTCTGATTAGAATTGCCGCGTTCTTAAAACCCTAAAAGCCGATCGTTCATGAAAGAATTATATCAACGCCTATTCAGCCATCCGACAATCGCAACGGAGATCATTGTCGCCTCCTTATTCGCGAACATTCTGGCATTGGCGTCGTCCCTGTACGTTATCCAGGTTCTGAACCGCTATGTTTCTCACGGCGTGAATTCAACGCTTGTGACGCTGACGTCGGGCGTTCTGATCGCCGTGGTCATGGAATTCTTCTTTCGGCAAATAAGAATGCGCCTTGCCCAAGGCGTCAGCATGGGACCGGATCAAAAGGCGGCGATTAGCGGGTTTCATATCTTAACCCAGGCAAAACCGGCCGCCTTGCAGCGTATCCCGGAAGGCATTCGCAGAGAGATCATCAATGGCGCCACGGCCATAGAAACCGCCTATTCGCCGTCCAACATCAATGTCGTCGTGGACGTTCCTTTCGCGCTGCTGTTCGTCGGCGTGTTGTTTCTCTTGAGTCCCCTGATTGCGTGGATCGTGATAATTTTTCTGGTCGGCGTATTTGTCTTCGGTGCCTTTATGGCGGCGTCACTGCGCAGCGATACGGATTCTCTGATTGAGGCGTCGGGCGGGGCAAGCGCCCTCGTCAGCACGGCCAACCGGGAGATCGAAACCGTCAGGGCGTTTAACGCCGGCGCTTTTTTGCGCCGGGCCTGGGAAGAACAATTGCAAAAGACGCAACGCCTTCGCCGGCATCTCGCGATGCGCCAGGGATTTATTCAGTCGATGACGCAGTCCGCGACGGCGTTGATGAGCGTTGCGGTTATCGCGGTCGGTGCCACCCTGGTCGTGGAGGGAAAATTGGATGTCGGCGCCATGATCGGCGCGAATATTCTCGCGGTGCGGGCCCTGCAACCCGTATCGCGGTTTTCTCAATTGGGGGAAAGTTTCGCGAAGGCGCGGCGGTCGTTGGCCCTGCTTGCGGAATTTTCGCGCATTCCGTTGGAGCCGTCGTCCGGTTCCGCGAAGACCGATTACCGCGGCGCCGTGGAATTGCGGGATGTGGCGTTTATATATCCCGGAAGCAACACGCCGTTGTTCGAGTCGTTGTCGTTAAAGTTGCCGCCCGGAGCAATTTTGGTCGTCAACGGTTTGAACGGCACGGGCAAAACAACGTTGGCGCGCCTGCTGATCGGTTTGCTCGATCCGTCGCGGGGGCACGTCCTGGCGGATGGTTTGGATCTTCGTCAGGTGACGCCGGAATGGTGGCGTCGTCAGGTTATCTATCTGCCGCAGGAACCGTCCTTTTTGAATGCGACGATCGAGCAAAACATTCGAGTCACGAATCCCGACATTGATAATGCCGGCTTGAATCGCGTTATCGATCTCGCCGGATTGCGGCGGTTCCTGGATGAAAGCGAGAAGGGGTTCGAGACGCCGATCTCCCTGGATGGCCGTCAGCTTTCCCTCGGCATCCGACGCCGCTTGGCGTTGGCGAGAGCCTTGTCCACGGCCGGGCGTTTGGCGGTTTTGGACGAACCGACGGAAGGACTCGACAAGGAAGGTTGTGCCGCCGTCTATAGCGTCTTGAACGAACTGGCCCGCCGTGGCCATACGATCGTTGTCATTTCACATGACCCCAACATCCTCAAAGGCGCGCATGCGGTCGTCGACCTCACGGAAAAACCCGTGCCGAAAGTGACGATAGTTTCGAAGGGGTCGGCCGTTTTGGATGTCGGTCATGATGCATCGCCCGGGGAGGCTCCGCCGGTCCCGGGGAAGGCGGCGCAATGAGCGGTCCTTCGGTTTTTCATAATGCCGGGCAGACCGAGTCCGCGTCGGGCGATATCGGCAATACCACGCATGTATTCCTGGCCTTGTGCGTTTTGATGTGTGTCGCCTTCTTTATCTGGGCCGCCGTCAGCAAGCTGGACATTGTCAGCATGACGACGGGCGAGGTCATTCCGTACAGCCAGGTTAAAAGCATTCAGCATCTTGAGGGCGGTATCGTTCTTGAAATCGCGGTTCGGGAAGGCGACCGGGTCAAGAAGGATCAGCCTCTGATAACCCTCGAGTCGACGGCAAGCGGCGCCGACGTCGGTGAGTTGCGGGTCAGATTGAATGCCTTGCGCATGTCGATCCTTCGCCTGGAGGCCGAGGCCGCCGGGTCGGACAAGCCGGTCTTCCCCGAGGACCTGACGAAAGAGCATCCCCAACTCGTAAGCCAGGCATTGGAACAGTTCAAAAAACGCAAAAGGCAGCGGGATAGCGACATCGTTTTGAGAACGGAAGCCGCCATTCAGCGAGAGCAGGATATTCGGGAGATTTCGGCACGTATCAAAAACCAAAGAGATAGCCTGAAACTTTTGAACGAACAAATCGCGATCAGCGAGGATTTGCTCAAGGATGATCTGACGAACCGGTACAATCACCTTAATCTTCTTCGGGATGCGAGCCGGCTGCAGGGTAAGATCGAGGAAGACAAGGCGGCCTTGGAACGGGCCAAATCGGCTTTGAACGAGGCTCAGGCAACGCTGGAGAACATCCGGAGCAATCATGCCGTCGAAACCGGCAAGGAGCTCGAGGAGGCGCGTTTAAATTACAATGAGTTGACGCAACGGTTTCAAAAGTTCGAGGATAGCCTGAGCCGGACGGTCCTTCGGTCTCCGGTGAACGGTGTCGTCAAAACGCTTTACGTCACGACGATCGGCGGTGTGTTGAAGCCCGGCTCGACGGTTATCGATATCGTACCCGCCGGCGATCGTTTGATCATCGAGGCAAAATTGCCGACGCAGGATATCGGCTACGTCCGCCGCGGACAGACGGCACAGGTGAAGCTGGCGTCGGCGGATGCGCTGCGGTTCGGGAATTTACCCGGGACGGTGGTCAATGTCAGTCCCGATACGCTGGTCACGAAGGAGGGGGTACCGTTTTATAAAGTCCGTATAGAGACGGCGAGCGACCATTTTCAGCGCGGCGACCTGCGTTATCAGCTTTTTCCCGGCATGCAGGTCATGACCAATATTCAGACCGGACAGCGCACGGTTCTCGAATATCTGCTGGATCCGTTTTTGCGGTCGTTCGACGAAGCCATGCTCGAGCGCTGAACGCCGGCGCGGGCCGGTTTTTTCCAAGCCTTCGTTGAGGCCGCCGGGCGATACGGTTATGATGGTCGAAGCACATCATCATTCGCGTTCAAGGAGGCTATCGTGATCGTCGAACAGATTTGGACGGGAAACGCCTGGCGGAATTTCAATTACCTGATCGTATGTTCCGAGACGGGCGAGGCCTTGGCGGTCGATCCGCTGGAGCACGAAATGTGCCTTGCCGCCGCCAAGGAGCGCGGCTGGGAAATAACGCAGATTCTCAACACCCATGAGCACGGCGACCACACGGGCGGCAATGCGGCGATGGTCAAGGCGACCGGCGCCGAACTCCTGGCGCACGCCAACGCCAAAGACAAGATTCCGGGGATCGATCGGGGATTGAGCGCCGGGGATGTCGTCACGGTCGGCAAAAGCGTCGAGTTGGAGGCCTTGGATACGCCGGGGCATACCATGAGCCACGTGTGTCTGTTCGCGCACGCCGATCAGCCGGCGTTGATCTGCGGGGATACGATGTTCAATGCCGGAGCCGGCCATTGCAAAAGCGGCGGTCATCCGGAATCCCTATACCGGACGTTCGTCGGCCAGTTGGCGCGCCTACCCGACACTACGTCGATTTACCCCGGGCACGATTATATCGCGAACAATCTGGCTTTTACGTTGGACCGGGAGCCCGATAACGTTCGGGCCCGGTCTCTGATGCAAGAGGTCGAGGGGCAGAATACCGATCAGGCCTTCATAACGACGTTGGCCTTGGAAAAAGAGATCAACACGTTCTTTCGCCTGCATAGCCCGACCGTTGTCGCCAAGTTACGGGAAGCCTTTCCGGATCTGCCCGAGACTCCGGACGAGAAAACGGTGTTTCTCAAGCTTCGCGAACTGCGGAACGATTGGTAGCGCGTCGCTTTGAGAATGGGTTCTTATCGAGGGATATCGAATGAAATATCGATCTGCTGTCCGGTCCCGCCGGTGCCCCGCAGTTGGGCATCCGCAACGGCAAGCGCCGTCATGTTGACGATGCCCCGCGCGGTCACGGAAGGAGTCAGGATGTGCGCCGGCCGCGCTATGCCGATCAGGATCGGCCCGATCGCGAGGCCGTCGCCCAGCACGCGCAGCAGATTGTAGGCATTGTTCGCCGTATCCAGGTTCGGGAA
>JBBDTH010000019.1:0-18820 GCA_040904505.1 Rhodospirillales bacterium
CGTCGCGGAGCCGTTGATTCTGGCCATCGGATTCGGCGAACAGATGATGCTGATCGTCATGGCGCTGACCATGATCGGCATGCTCACGGGCACCAGTCCGCTGCGCGGCATCGCAACCTGCTTTCTCGGCCTGATGATCGGCGCTCTCGGCTCCGCCCCGGCGACCGGCGTCGAGCGGCTGAGCTTCGGCACGGTCTACTTGATCGAACCGATCAAACTCGTGATCATGGGCTTGGCGATGTTCGCCATGCCCGAGATCATCGACATCATGCGCCGTAAGCAAACGATTTCCGATACCGGCAAACTGATCACCAAGCACGGCTGGGCGCAAGGCGTCAAGGATACGATCACCCATTGGTGGATCGTGCTGCGGTGCGCCGCCATCGGCACGCTCGTCGGCATCATTCCCGGCCTCGGCGGCTCGGTCGTCGACTGGATCGCTTACAGTCACGCCATCCAAACGACCAAGGACAAGCATCTCTACGGTACCGGCGACGTGCGCGGCGTGATCGCGCCGGAATCGGCCAACAACGCCAAGGAAGGCGGCGCGCTGATCCCGACATTGCTGTTCGGCATTCCCGGTTCGGGCAGCATGGCGATCCTGCTCGGCGGCTTCATCCTGATCGGCATCGAGCCGGGCGTGGAAATGATCACGTTCAACCTCGATCTCGTCTACATCATGGTCTGGTCGGTGGCGCTCGCCAACATCATCGGCGCCGGCACCTGCGTCGTCCTGGCGGGACAAATTGCCAAGCTGACGACGATCCGCTACGCGCTGATCGCGCCGTTCATGTTCGGCTTGATCTTTTTCGCGGCGTTCCAAGCGACCCGCGACTGGGGCGATCTGATCACGATGCTGATTCTGGGCACGCTCGGCGTCTATATGAAGCGCTTCGGCTGGCCGCGTCCGGCGTTGCTGATCGGCTTCGTGCTGGCGGACAAGGTCGAGGGCGAGGTCTACCACACCGCGACCGTCTACGGCTGGACGTTCCTGGAACGGCCGGTCGTCCTGGTTCTGGTCGCCATCACCGCGTTTTCGATCTACGCGGCCGTCAAGTTCAAGCCGCTTCCGGCCAAACTGACAGAGGACGGCATCCACTCCCATAAAAAGTACGGGCCGCAAATGGCGTTCCTGCTTTTCACCGCCGGGTTTGCGGTTCTTCTGTTCACGGATGCCTTGCAGTACCAGTACCTGACGGCGCTTTATCCGATGATGGTCAGCGTCGCGGGCCTTTGTTTCATCGTGCCGCTGGCCGTGCTCATGCTGATGAAAAAGGAACCCTCGACGCTGTTCCACGACGAGGAACGCGGCGATTTCGACATCGACGTCGAATCGAAGAGCATCGAGCACTACATACTCTGGATCGTCGGCATGCTCGGCGTCTCCGCGATCTTCGGGTTCGTGATCGGGATATCCGCGTTCATCTACGCCTTCGTGCGCATCAAGGCCAAGCTGACCCATTTTTACAGCGCGGTCTCTGCGGCATCCTTTATCGTCTTCCTGGGGACGCTGTCGCATTTCCTGACCCTTCGGTATCCCGAGGGCCTGCTCCAGGACTTCATCGAGTTGCCCTGGCCGCTGCAATAAGTTGCCGCGATAGGGCGCTATAACCGCCGACAAAAACCCGGCCGATGTCGTGATCGGCCGGGTTTTCTCGGGTTAGTATTCGCAATCAACGCCGAAGTATGTTAAGCGCGCCGAGAACTTCACGCATCTGCTTGTCTTGTTGCATGAGAAACGTCATCAACGGGTCGTGCTTTTTAAAAGTTTCTTTCATTTGACGTTTGACCAAGGATTTCTGGAACTCTTTGGTTTTAACCGTTTTGGCAAAAACATTTTCCCAATACGTGATCTGTTCTCTGCTCAGGCCCGGAGGACCCATGATCGAGCGGAAGCTGCCGAAATCGACGTCATATCCCAATTCTTTCCAAGTCGGGATATTTTTGAGTGCGCCGCCCAGCCGGCTCGGCGCGCTGACGGCGAGAATCCGCAACTTGCCTTGCTTATGATGATTGATGAAACCGCCGGCGCTCGACTGTGCGAAATCGATGTGTCCGCCCAAAAGATTGGTGCGGCCGATCCGCCCGGATTGAAAAACCACGACCTTCATCTTTGCCGGATCGATCCCGGCTCGTAAGGCGGCAAGAGCAACCGCTTGATGATTTGGTCCGCCTCGGCTGGTTGCCGTTCCGAGAGCCAAGGATTGCGGATCTTTTTTGAGTCGGGCAAAAAGATCTTTGGCATCCTTGATCGGCGAGTCACCCTTGACGGCGGTCACGATGTATTCCGTAACCAACAGGGCCAGCGGGGTCATGTCTAGCAGCCCGACCTTAGTGCGCCCTGTCAGATAGGTTGCCAAGGCGCTGGAACTACCGACACCGAGGACGTGCCCGTTCCCCTTATGGGACTCGATATAACTGAGCTGAATACCGCCTCCGCCGCCAGCCTTGTTAAGAACGGTCGTGGTGCCGGGAACAAGGTCATGGGTCTTCCATATTTTTTGAATCAAGCGGGCAATGCGATCAGGACCGCAACCCGGCTTGCAACTGACTACGATTTCAACCTTTTCGGTCGGTTTCCAGGCAGCCTGAGCATTACCGGCCGTCACGCTGAATGCGACTAGAATAAGCGTGCCGTACAACCGTGCCCGCCAATGATAAGAACGGATCATTCTTGCTCTCCCTATTTCATATATTGAGATCGATATTATATAATTTTTATTACATAAAAACAGTACACCCAAAACGGCTGGAAAAAAACCGGGTTCGCAACGTCCCGAAAAAAAATCTCGGCAGGAGGCGCCAGCTTGGATTTACGTCAGTTTATAAGCGAGGCGATATTCAATGGGGTTGATCCGGCCGTCGCAAGGCTTACATGATTCCGGAAACCATTTTTCAGGAGGCACTCATGATCGGAAAAACGTTGATGGCGGCCCTTATGGCGGTATTCGCCGCCGGGTTGTTTGCCGCGCCCGCTTTGGCGTCGCACTGTCCTTCGGACGTTAAGAAAATTCAGGCGGCGATGTCAGACTTGGACGAACAGAAAAAGAAACAAGCCAAGGAAGTGAGCGAAAAAGGGCTCAAGCTTCATAAGGCGGGCAAGCACGCGGAATCCATCGAGGTCTTGCACAAGGGGATGGAGTCCCTCGGTATCAAGCACTAGAGCTTCGAAAGCACGAGCAGCCTGCTAGGGAACGAGGCGATAGATTTTGTCGTCGCCGGGAGCGGGATCGCCGCGGCCGTCCCTGTTGCTCGATGAAAAATAGAGCAGGCCGTCCGGCCCCACGGCAACGGCGCGCAGGCGCCCGAGCAGAGAATCATCCGAACTTTTCGCGAACAAGCGCTCGATCCGGGTGATCTTGTAGTTTCCGGTGCCGCCGTCGACGCCGATCCTGATTAGGGTGCCGCTACCGAGAACGGCGAGATAGAGATCGCCCCGCCAGAACGCCAGTCCCGCCGGCGGGGTCGTGATGTCCTTCCAGGCAATTAGGGGATCGACGTACTTCTCGTTGCCCGGGGCGCCGACCGCACGCGGCCACCCGTAATGGCCGCCGCGCCGGATCACGTTGATCTCGTCATAAGCTCTGAGCCCGAATTCGCTCGAGGGGCCGTGTTCGGATACGAACAGATCGCCGGTCTCAGGGTGCCACGCCAGCCCCTGCGGGTTGCGATGGCCGTAACTGTAGATCGGCGAGTTGGGAAACGGATTGTCCGGCGGAATCCCCCCGTCGGGCGTGACGCGCAGGATCTTGCCGCCGAGGGAGTCCAAATCGTCGGCGTGTTCGGCCTCGAAAATTTCGCCGGTGGAAACGTAGAGCAAGCCGTCCGGGCCGAAGGCGATCCGTCCGCCGTTATGCAACGACGCCCCGGGAATGCCGTCGACGATCACGCGATCGAAACGCGCGCTCGATCCCTCGTCGATCAGCCGAATCACGCGGTTGCCGGTGCCGGATCGGCCCCGATAGGTATGCATGGCATAGATGTACGGCTTTTCGGGAAAATCGGGATGAACGGCGAGCCCCATGAGTCCGCCTTCGCCGCCCGCGAACAGGCGCGTGAAAAAACCGAACAGGCCGCTTTGTCCCTTGGCCGCTTCGAGCGTCGTGTAGGGTTTTTCTTGCAGCGTACCGTTACGGATGAGGCGAATGCGGCCCGGCCGTTCGCTGACGAGCGCGCGCCCGTCGGGCAGAAAAACCAGCGACCAGGGCACCTCCAACCCTTCGACCCAGGTCTCGAGCTTCAAGCCGTCCGGTTTCGGGACGTACCGGTCCTTAACCTGCTGCGGCGCCGGCCCGACAAGGGGATCGGCGGCGGCGGATAGGGGCGAAACGAGGAGGAGGGTGAGACCGACCGACCTCAGGAATGCGATCGTCACGCGCATCGGCAAAAACCTCCCGGTATCCATACTGGGGCCATACGGCTGCGTTCGATTCAAAGTGTGAGGAAGGGGGGGAATTTTTTAAAACGGGGGCGGGCTAAAAAACGAGCGGGCGTTTTTATGGGCGCCGGCTCGTCGACTCGTATTTTCTTCGGACGAATTACATGTTCAGGCCGAACTGTTTCTTGATGAATTTCCGGACGTGTTCTTTCGCCTGCGGGGTCAGACCGACCGCCGCCCGGACGCCTTCCTTCGCGTCCGCGCCGTAGGAAATCGGATAAACGCCGTGCAGCTTGCCGGCTTTCTTGATGAACTCTTTGTCTTCGTTGATTTTCTTTGCCGCCGCGACATAGGCATCGACGATGGCCTGCGGCGTTTTCGGCGGCAGGGCGAACCCCTTGGAGGCCGTCACGGCCATATGATAGAAGTGCATGTAGGTGTCGAATGCAATGCCGGAAGGCGCCTTGCCGCCGTTCACGGCTTTATAGGCCTCGACCACGGTCGGAACATTCGGAAACGCCGGGTCCCGGCCGATTTTACCGTCTTTCTGGTAACCGAGGGTAATCCACGGAACCAAGGTGCCTTTTTTGACGTACTTCTCGACCTTCGTGAGATAGTTGATCGTGGAGTCGCGCTTGACATTGATTTCGCCGCGCAGGATCGCCTTGCGCTGATTGCCGGACGACAGACCGAGCACCGGTTTTACGTTCTTGATGCCGAGCAGGTCGAAGACAAGAAAAGCGTGAAGCTCGGAAGAGGTCGGGCTTTTCGCGCCGGAAACCACCTCCATGTTTTGCAGAATTTTGGTATCGGCCTTTACGTCCTTACCCTTCACGCCCGTTTCGGGGCGCGTGTAGAAGACCGTGCCCAGGGGCTCGAGCATGATGAACGACCAATCCATCAGGTTATACTTCACCTTCTTGCCGCCCAGTACCATGCTGCTCAGGTTCGATGTCGAGACGACGGAGTATGTGGAGCCGTCGGGCTTGGCATTGGCATGAAACCAGTTCGAGCCTTTGATGCTGCCGCCGCCGGGGATGTGCCGCACGATGACCGTCGGATTGCCCGGCAGGTACTTCTTGAAAAACGGCACGTACAGGCGCGTGTAATAACTGCCGCCGCCGCCTTCCTTGAAGGCCACGACCGCTTCGATGGTTTTGCCCTTGAAATCGACCGCGGACGCGACCGTCGGGCTTAACAACGCCCCGGCCGCTATCGTTACGGCTGACAAAGCGCCTAGGGTTTTTGTCGAATATTTGAACATTCGTCTCTCCATTTCAGAATGATGCCTCCCGCGCCGGCCAGCGAAAAACGGCCGATCTACTCAGCGGCGGTGATCATAGACGTATTGCCCGCCCCTGAGAATACGGAAACGGGCGAACATACCTTATTTCCCGCCGGGGCTATAGAATTTTGCCTTACCGAATCCGTGCCGCCGTATATGATGGCAGTCGTCGTTTCGGCGATTTTCATGAACGGATTTCAGGTCCAGGGATCGTAAGCATGCCCAGAATTCCCTTTATCGACCCGGTTTCGGAACCGGAAGATGTGCGCCCCGTTTTCGAGCAATTACGCCGAACGCGGGGCCAGGTGCCCGGCATGTACCGCTTGCTGGCGCATCAACCCGCGGTTTTGGCGGCCCACCGGGCTTATTTTCACGTAGCTTTGGACGCCGGCATGCTGCCGCGCGCCTTCAAGGAAAAAATCGCCTTTAAGACCGCCCGATTGTGCGGCTCGGCCTATTCGTCGGCATCCCATCGGCGGTATGCCCTGAAGCACGGTGTTTCCGAACAGGAAATCGTTGCGATCGATCGATCCGATTATACGGCGCTGGCGCCCAAGGAACGCGCCGCGCTCGAGTTCGCCGAAATGATGGTGCGCTCGAACGGCGCGGTAACGGACGCGGTTTGCGAAAACCTGCGTGCGCATTTTTCCGACGCCGAGTTCGTCGAGATCGTGGCGCTCATCGGCATTATGCAGTTGGCCGGCACGTTCGGCGCGGTGTTCGACCTGCAGCCCGATTAACGAAAGCTAACACGCGAAACTTTATCGACCGGAAACACCGAAAGGAGGGGTCGTCATGTCAGAGGAAGATGGGCTGGTTTGCGCGTATCTGCGCCCGCCGGAGGGACACTGGAAGGAAATCGGCTGGGATGACATCCGTAATTGGCACCCCGAAAAAGGACTTCTCTGGATTCATGTGGATCGCGCTTCCGAACGGGCCAAAACCTATCTGCTGAACGAAAGCGGGCTCGATCCGTTGATCGCGGAAAATCTTCTGGCGGAAGAAACCCGTCCCCGGGCTATCGAGATCGAGGGCAATCTTCTCGTTAGTCTGCGGGGCGTCAATCTCAACCCGAACGCCGATCCCGAGGACATGGTGTCGCTTCGACTCTGGCTCACGCCCGAGCGCATCGTTTCCGCGCGCCATCGCCGGGTGATGGCGATCAATGACATCCGTGAGCGCATCGATAAGGGGCGCGGCCCCGAGAACACCGGCGATTTTTTGGTGGAAGCCGCCGGCAAGCTGGTCGACCGCATGTCGCCGGTGATCGAATCCCTGGACGAGACGGAAGATGATATCGAAGATGGAGTCGTCCTCGGCGAACACAAGGATACCCGGGCAAAGCTTGCCGCGCTGCGGCGTGAAACGATCGGCCTGCGGCGCTACCTTGCGCCCCAGCGCGAGGCGATGACGCGGATTCAAGGAGAGCCCATATCCTGGCTCGATGCGCGGCACAAGGCACGATTGCGCGAGATTTCGGATCGAATCCTGCGCTACGTCGAAGACCTCGACGCCATTCGCGAGCGGGCGGCGGTGATTCAGGACGAAGTCGCCAACCGCGTCTCCGAAGAGATCAACAAAAACATGTACATGCTGGCTATTGTCGCGACCGTTTTGCTCCCGCTCGGGTTCGTCACCGGGCTTCTCGGCATTAACGTCGACGGCATGCCCGGCTCCAAGGATACGCCCTGGGCCTTCTGGATGGTGACCGGGTTGCTGGGGGCTTTCGTCGCGATCGAGATTTACATCCTGCGAAAATTGAAATGGTTTTAAGGTACTAAACGGCGCGCTTGACAGGCCGATGTAAAAACTAAAACAATAAGGGAAACATAACACTTCGCTCGGGAGGTGAATGAACCATGGTCGCGCTCGCCAAAGAACGCACGATGAAGATCACCAAAATCAAGGAGCATGTCGGCGCCGAGGTGACGGGCATCGATTTGCGCAAGCCTATCGACGACGAGACGTTCCACCGTCTTTACAATGCGCTCGTCGATAACGTCGTGATGGTTATCCGCGATCAGGATTTCACGCCGGCAGAGTATCAAGCGGCCGTCGGCTTGTTCGGCGATCTCATGGAAGATCAAAACCGGCTGTATCTCGTTCCCGGCTTCCCCATGATCAGCGTGCTATCGAACCGCCAGAAGGACAGCCAGGGAAAAACCGCGAAGATCGCGAAGAACTCCAATTGGCACACCGATCATACCAATCAGGAATTCCCGCCGAAATTCACGGTGCTCTATGCGGTCGAATTGCCGGACCGGGGCGGCGGCACGTCGGTGTGCAACATGAACGCCGCGTTCGAGGCGCTGCCGGATGACCTGAAGAAGCGTCTCTCGCCGATGATGACGTCCAGCACCCTGATCAGCAGCACCCGTCTGGAAACCGGCAACCCGGATATCGTGCGTGAGCATTTGGAATTGAAAACGCCGCCCATGGTTCATCCCCTGGTGCGAACGCACCCGGAGCGCGGCACCAAGGCACTTTGGTTTCATAAGGGCAAGATCGAGAACATTCACGGCATGTCGCCGGAGGAAACGCAGGATTTCCTCGCCGACCTTCTAGAAAAAACGCTGCTGCCGGAATTCATTTATGTTCACGAATGGAAGCTCGGCGACATGTTGATCGTTGACAACCGCTCCGCCATGCATAAGGCCGGTTTCGATTACGATCACAGCCAACATCGGTTGCTTTATCGCATGCTGGTTCGGGGCGACCGGCCGTATTGATCCCGGCTCGTACGCGGCCGCTCAATCGTAAATGTCGTCATCGTCATTATCGTCGTATTCGTCGTCGGTTTCATCTTCGATCAAAAGGCCGTGCTTTTTCAGATCATCTTTGATCGTCGATCCGATCTTGCCCTTGAGAAGAACGAGCGCGGGGCTCGCATAGGCGGGGCCGAGCCAATTCATGCCGACCCGCGTCAGGTTTCGCGCAATCCAGGATTTGTCCTTATCCTGATTCTGCCGATGAGCCATGGCCGCGAGTTGCGCCTTGAAAACTTTTTTGATCCGTTCGTGAATCCGGCCGGCCAGGTCCGCGACTTCGTCTTCGGTCAATCCCCTCGGCCACGGGATGATGAAGTCGCTGCTCAATCCCTGAACGGCGGCCTCGGGGCGATTATAGCCGTTCATGAGGGGGATGATGCGGGCCTTGCCGTCGGCGGTCCGTTGCGCCGTATCGGGATCGATCAATCTATGGCCGATGTCGACGGAAAACCAATCCATCAGGAACTTCTGGCAGTTGAGCCGGCCCAGTAAGTAATCGTGATGCCGCCAACCGACCGACAGCAGGCCGCCGAACGCGCCGAGCGTGCCGCAGGCGAGGGGACTTTCCGACTGTTTTTTTTCTCCGTTTTTCCTGACATAGCGCGCCGGAGCAATGGCGAAACGGCTGGCGATTGCCGTATTGCCGAACAGCAGCACGTCTTCCTCCTTGAAACGGGCCTGCTGTTTCAAGGCGTTGATCAAACCGCCCAAGGATGTCAGCAGATCGCCTTCCGTTTCGTAAGGGTCCACGAAGGTATCCTTGTTGGGAAACGGGTCGATCATCAGGGTCATTCGGGTGGCCTTGTCGGGATCGCGTTCGTTGCGCCCGGTTCGGTCGGCAATCGCCCGGCGCGCCAGTTCCATCGGCTCGTTATCGAGAGTCCCGCCGTCGACATTCCAGAACCCGTAATCATAGAGGGTGCTATCGAAGCCGTTCGCCCACGCGGGCGGGGCTTCTTTCCATTCCACGTTCCCTTCCTGCCGGGACACCGGAATTTTTCGCCGGTCGTAGACGGACGCCTTGCGGGAAAGAAACCGCGGCTTGAACGCGGCCGGAAAAGCGCCGGTCGCGAGGCAAGCCTCCCCCAGTGTCGTCCAGCCGGGCGAGACCATGCCCTCGTGCGTGAACTCCAGGGGCAGGGCGTCGTCATAGCCATGGTCCTGGGCGGACAGAGCGAACAAGGCATAATCCTTATGCACGGACATGCCGTGAACCGTGCCGGAGCCGCCCGTAAACCGCAGCGTATAGGGCACGCCCCGTAGGTTCGTCAGGCAGAGAAAAATCGGCAGCGGATCCTTGAGCCACGCCGGCCAGACCTGGCCGCCCGGAATAGTCAGCGCCCGGTCGCGGATGCCTTCCAAGCCGAGCGCGCCTTCGACGTTGAGGACGGATTTGGGTTTTTCGCCGTCCTTGAGGCCGTCCAAATCGTGCATGTCCAGCATGGCGTCGATCCCGACCTCGATGACCCAGGCGCGGTAAAAGGAGTTCAGGGATGCGAGATCGGGGGCGAGGCTCTTGACGCCGGTTTCATAGTTCCGGAGCGCCGAGGCGAAGATGCCGGCGCACATGCCGCCTGCCGAAGCCCCCGCCAGGGCGTCGAAGCGGACCTTATGCGACGGCGTCGTTTGCGGGGTCGTTCGTTTGGCGCTTTCCCAGGCTCGGATCGCCTCGATCATGAAATCCATGACCCCGGCCGTGTACGCACCGGCCGAAATCGCGCCCGCCATGACCAGCCCGATCCGGAATTCCCGGTCCTGGGTTTGGTTGTCATCGGGTTTTTCGAAAAGCGGAAAGGTCGTCATGAAAATCCCCCTCGATGACCGATCTAGGAATTCAGCATCGAAAAAACAATACGAAATGTATTATTTCGGCAGATTTTTTTACGGCGGCGCCGAACAAGGCGCGGGGACCGGACGCGCGGTCCGACAAAATCGCCAATGTGTACAGTGGCTTATTCCGCCGCCTGGATGGACGCCCGCACCGGGACATCCATGACGCCGCTCAGGGCGCGGGCGTCATCGAGGGTGTCGAGCCGATAACAGAGATCCCAAAGCTTTTCGGTGGTGGCCTTATCCAACACGACGGCGCAGCAATCGTCGAACTTGCGGCGCAGTTGGGCGGGCGGCACCGGCAGTTCGGGGCCGCGCCCGACGGCCTGTTCCACCTGGTGCTCGATCGTCGAGCCGTCCTTCTTCGTGACTTGTACCCGCGCGGCGAGCTGGTTGGCGAGTTCGGGGTCGCCTTTCTGCCAGGTGTCGGCGGTGGTCATGCCGAGGAGTCGGCGGATCGTCGGATCCTTGTCGGCGTCGCCGTGGAAATGCTCCATGGCGATCCAGCCGTCGGTGAGGGCGCGCGCGACCGTGTATTGCACGCTGAACTTGCAATCGAGCGGGTCTTTCGGGAACGGCCGGTTGGTGTGTACGATCCGGCGCGGCGACATGGTGATGCGGATCGCCGCCACCTCTTCGGGCCGCAGGCCTTGCTCGCGCAAGGCGAGCATGCAGTCGATCGGGCCGTGGGTGCTGGCGCAGCTCGGGAACCTTTTAATGCCGACGCCGGGCTTGACGATATCGAGCGGGTTCGCCCATTCCGCCCACATTTTCTCGATATCGTGATTACCGGCGCCGTTGAAGCATTCGAGATAACCTTGATTATGCTCGAACGCGTGGGTGCGCCCGGTAAAGCCGTTCTTGGCGATGCGCGCGGCGAAAATACCGTTGCGGCAAGTGTGCCCGACGTGCAGGGATTTGGTATGGCTTCCGGTGTTCGCTTTCAGGCCCGAGGCGAGCGAGGCCGCGATGGCCAGCGCATTGGCGGTCTGCTCTTCGGTCAGATCGAGCATCACGGCGGCGGCCGCCGCCGCGCCTAAAATCCCGATGGTCGCGGTCGGGTGCCAGCCTTTTTCGTAATGATAGAAATTCACGGCGCGGGCGAACTTGCATTCGACCTCGTAGCTGGCGACGAACGCCTGGATGAAGCGTCGGCCGTCGGTGCCCAGTTCGTCGGCCAGGGCCATGATCACGGGCACCAACGTGACGGACGGATGCCCGCCCAGGGATTTGTTGATGTCGTCGAAATCGAGCACGTGCGACGACGTGCCGTTGATCAGCGCGGCCTCCATGGCACCCGCGCGCCGGCCCCGGCCCAGGATCAGGCACGGGCCTTCGGTGGCATCGCTCGAGGCGCGTAACGTCTTGTCGAGAATATCGGCGGACTCTTCGGGCGCGCCGGCCAGGGTGCAGGCCAGCGTGTCGGCGATGGCGACCTTGGTCCAATAGACGGCATCATCGGACAGGTCCTGGAACTTGATGGCGTGCAGGCGATGCGCGATTTTTTCTGCGATGGTCGTGGCGGCTTCGGTCATGACAAATCCTCCCGGTTTTCGGAAAGTATAGAGGAAACCTCGGGCCGAATGCTAGCGCGCCAAGTCTTTTTCGAGTTCGATCTGGACCGGGGTTTTGGAAAGCCGGTGACGGTAGACTTGGAGGTTTTCCATCACCCGCTGTACGTAATTACGGGTTTCGGAAAACGGGATCATCTCGATCCAGTCGATCACATCGACGTCCTTGTCACGCGGGTCGCCGTTTTCCTTGACCCAGCGTTTGACCCGGCTCGGCCCGGCGTTATAGGCCGCCAGCGCCATGATATAAGAGCCGTCGAATTCCTCGATCATGTTCAACAGATAGGTTTGGCCGAGTTTAAGGTTGTAGTCCGGATCGGCGGTCAAGCGCCCGCGCGAATAGGCCATCTTCATCTGCTTGGCCAGTTGCGAGGCCGTTCCCGGCATCAATTGCATCAAGCCGCGCGCGCCGGCGTGGCTCAAGGCTTCCGGATTGAAAGCGCTTTCCTGGCGGATCAGCGCCAATACCAACGGCACCTCGAGAGAATAATTACCACCGTTATGCAGCAGCGGCGGCGGAATCAGCTTCGGATAACCGGATTCGGCCAGGATACGGCCGTCGTCGCGCAACGAGCGCTTCGCGACCCGAATCGCGATATCGGGCCTTTCGTAAATGCGCGCGAGCGCCGCCGTCATCGCCCGCCAGGTCGGCGTGTTTTTCATACGATACAGGGCCATGACGAACGGCCGAACATGATCTTTGCGCCCGATTTGGGTTAACAGGCGCACCGCGCGCACCTGCTCATGTTCGGCATAGGCATGGATGGTTTTCTTGTCGACCTGGGGCTCCGGAGGCAGCGTCATTTTTTGGTGCTGTTCGGGCAACCGCGCCACGGCAAGCTGGCCGTAAAATTCGGTCTGATACCCGGCCGCCGTTTTAAACCACTTGGATGCCGCTTCTTTGTCGTTCATCGCCTCATAGGCGCGGCCGGCCCAATAGGCGGCGCGCGCACGGCTGACCGGATATTTCACATGCTCGAACATTCGGGTGAAATGCCTTTTGGCGATCGGATAATCCTTCAAAAAGCGCAGCGCGATCCAGCCGGCCAGCCATTCGCTTTCGGCGTAACGGCTGCCTTTTTTACGCCCATTGCCATCGGCGACCCGATACGCTTGCGTGACGAAGCCCTGCTGCAAGGAAGTGCGGGCCAAAATGGCGCGTTCGTTCCACCATTTTGACGGATAGGGCAGGTCTTCGAGATCGGGCAGTTTATCCAAGAGATCGACGGCGGATTGGATTTTACGTTTTTGGCGCCGCCACCGCAGGCGTTCATAAGCCAGCCCCGGATCGTCCTTGTATTTTTCGGGAACCTTTGCGATGGCCTTATCGACGTTGCCGCGGCGAAAACGCAATTGCAGCCGGGCGAGGGCCAGGGTCCGGTAATCCTTGTCGACCTTCCAAAGCATGCGGCGGGACGGCCAGTAGCGTCCTTCCCACGACAATCTGTCGAGCCGGGCGATATGGTCTTTTGCGGTCAGGATTTTTCGGTACCGATTGTAAAAGTTACGCTCTTTGCGCTCACCGCCGAAATTACCGTTGATCCAAAGGTACCGCACCATGGCCCCGGCTTTATCGGTATGGCCTTGTGCCATCATGGCGGCGGCTAATTGTGTCCGGCCGTCGTCGCTTACGGGCGGGAACTTCTTGAACCAACGAATGGTTTCCTCGGGCGACAGGCTGTTGCCCATCGCTTCCTCGGCGCGCCGGCGCAACAGTTTGAACTCCGGCCACTGCGGATTTTTATCGATAAACAGAGCAATTTCCCGAAATGACGCCGACGACGCCGGACGCGTCATTTCCAACCATTGAATAATCTTGGCGGTCAGGGGATCGCGGATGCCTTTGGCAAGACGTTCGGCGCGTTTCCAGCGGTTGTCATCGGCCGCGCGAAAGGCCGCCTGCGCCTGTTTGGCATCCTTGTCCGAAAGAATGTTTGCCGCAACGGCAGGATATCCCGGACCGGCGATCCCGGCCAGGCAGACAAAAAGAATGACGACGCCCCGACTCCAGAGGCGATGCGTCCAGGAGCGGTGACCGGTCGTCACATCTCCCTCCATCGGCATATTTCCTGCATTGGAGGCAATGTAAGGGGGCTTGATGACGACCTCAAGTCAAGACATCGGCCACCAGAGAGGCGGCGCCGGAGCGGGATACCGGCGGCGCTTGCCGTTGGCGGGTCAATAGGGGTATGGTCTTTCCAGGAAAACCAAGGGAATTACAAATGTTTAAAGGGTCAATTACCGCCCTGATCACGCCATTCAAGAATGGCGCGGTGGATGGGGATGCCTATCAGGCATTTATCGAGTGGCAGATCGGCGAGGGGACGGACGCGTTCGTCCCCTGCGGCACGACCGGAGAATCCCCGACGCTTTCGCACGAGGAGCACATGAAGGTTACCGAGATGTGCGTCGAGGCGGCGAAAGGGAAGGTGCCTGTGATCGCGGGAACCGGATCGAATTCGACCGAGGAAGCGATCATGCTGACCCGGCACGCCCAAGAGGCGGGTTCGGACGCGGCGCTGGTGGTCACGCCCTATTATAACAAGCCGACGCAGGAAGGGCTGTTCCGGCATTTCAAGGCGATTCACGATGCCGTCGAAATCCCGATCGTCATTTACAATATTCCGGGCCGGTGCATCGTCGATATGTCGGTCGATACCATGGCGCGGCTTGCCGAGCTGCCGAATATCGTGGGTGTCAAAGATGCAACCCAGGATCTGATGCGGCCGATGGTCACGCGTCAAAAGATCGGCGCCGATTTCTGTCAGCTTTCCGGCGAAGACGGCACGGCCGTCCCGTTTCTGGCCGGCGGCGGCCATGGCTGCATTTCCGTGACCTCGAACATCGCGCCGCGGCTTTGCGCCGACATGCACGACGCCTGGCAAAAGGGCGATCTCGCGACGACCATGAAGATTCAAGACCGTTTGATGCCAATTCACCAGGCCTTGTTCTGCGAAACCAGCCCCGGCCCGGTCAAATACGCCGCCAGCCTGCTCGGTAAGTGCTCGGCGGACGTTCGTCTGCCGTTGTGCGAGATCGCCGAATCCAGCAAGCAACGGGTCAAGGACGCCCTGGTCACCGTCGGATTGATGAATTGACCGATCTTCGGTTTGGTAAATCCGATGGCGCGTAAAAAGAATCAGGGCAACTTCGCCGCTCAAAACCGGAAAGCCCGGCATAATTTCTCCATCGAGGAAAATTTCGAAGCCGGGATCGTTTTGACGGGAACGGAAGTCAAATCGCTGCGCCGGAACGGCGCGACCATCACCGAATCTTTCGCTTCCGAGAAGGGCGGCGAGATTTATCTCTTTAATGCCTACATTCCGGAATATGAATCGTCGCGTCACTTCAGCCACGATCCTCGCCGGCCCCGGAAGCTTTTGCTGCATCGGCGCGAAGTCGCGCGGCTGATCGGGTCCGTGCAACGCCAGGGGCTGGCCCTGGTGCCGTTGTCGATCTATTTCAACGACCGCGGAATCGCGAAAGTCGATTTGGCCTTGGCGCGGGGCCGGGCCAAAGCCGACAAGCGCGCGGCCATCAAGGATCGGGACTGGAAACGCGATAAAGCTCGGGTTATGCGCGAAAAAGGCTGATTTTTGCCCTATTTTTCCGTTAAAAAACGCCGTTAAAAACGACGGAAAGTTGGCTGCCATCCGTTTAAAACCAATATAAAAGACTATCGTCAGGCAGGCAAACCCGCTCCCGCAAGGAGGTTATCCGTGGATTTCAAACGTTTCGGCAAAACCCAGACCACGATCTTCGCCGTGCTCGTCGCCACGGCGGTCGCGCTTTGGGCCGGCCATGAGTATGTCAACGACTTGTTCGCGAAATCCTACGATTCGGAAAAGACCGGCAAGAAGGTCTCTCGAAAAGGCGTGCCGGTTATCGTCCAATCGGTAACGAAAACGGTAAACGGAATCCGCGTCGAAGCCGTCGGCACGGCGCGCGCCAAGCAGTTCGTAACCTTGTACCCGGAAGCGTCCGGCGAAATCGTTGCCTTCAAGGTCGAGGCCGGCCAGCAGGTCGAGAAAGGCCAGGTTATCCTCGAGTTGGATTCGCAAACCACAGAACTTGCAAAGCGCTTGGCCGAAACCCGTTTGACCGAAGCGAAAAGGCTTCTGAGCCGCTCGCAACAACTGCGAAGCAGCCGGGTGAATTCGACGGCTAACGTTCAGGATGCCCAAACCGTTTACGAGCGCGCCGAATTGGAATTGGCGCAAACGCGCGACATGCTCACCCATAGAACCTTGAGAGCGCCGTTCGCCGGCATTGTCGGCATTCCGAAGGTCGAAACCGGCGATCGCGTGACTCCGGCGATGCCGATCATAACGATCGACAATCGCGAAACGATTTTCGTCGAATTCGATATCGCCGAGAAATATCTTTCGCGCCTTAAAATCGGCCAGCCGGTTTCGGCGCTGACGCCGTCGCATCGCAATAAGATCATCGAAGGGTCGGTCGAAAAGATCGACAGCCGCATCGATCCCGTATCGCGCAGCATTCGGGTCCGGGCGGTGTTTTCCAACGCCGACGATTCCTTGCGCCCCGGTATTTCCTTTTTCGTCACTTTAGAATTGGCGGGTCAGGACGTTTTTTCGGTACCGCAACTGGCGGTGCAATGGGAGGACGGCAAAAGCTACGTATGGCGGATCGTTGAGGGCAAGGCCGAAAGGGTTTACGTGCGCTCGATCAATCGGCTTAGCGATACGATTTTGGTCTCCGGCGACTTGACCGAAGGCGATCAGGTCGTCGTCGAGGGTGTACAGCGCCTGCGCCCGGGCAGCCGGATCAGCACAAGCCCCTTAGCGGCGGGCAACATATAGAAATCATTAGGGAATCGTGAAGGTGTCATGATGGAACAGGCCAACGATCTCCCCGGGCTGAGCATCCGCCGGCCCTTTCTTGTCGCGGTTCTCAATCTGCTGATCATCGTCGCGGGCATCAGTGCCTTGCTGGGGGTCGAGGTCCGTGAATTGCCGGACGTCGACCGGCCCATCGTGTCCGTGCGGGCGGACTATCCCGGCGGCTCGCCGGAAACCATCGACGCGGAGATCACCAGCACCGTCGAACGGGCGGTCGCCCGCGTGAACGGGGTCGTTTCGGTGCGATCCTCCAGCGAAGAAAACAATTTTCGAATCAGGGCCGAGTTCAGTCCTTCGGCGAATTTAATCGATGCGGCCAACGATATCCGGGAAGCCGTAAGCCGCGTCGAGCGCCAACTGCCCGAAGGCGTCGAGGATATTTTCGTGATCAAGGCCGATGACGATGCCGGCGCCATCGTCAAGCTTGCAGTGTCCAGCGGCACTCTTCCGATCGACCAATTGACGCAGATGGTTGAAGATCAAATCATTCCCGAGCTGACATCCATCAATGGTGTGGCCGACGTTCGGCTTTTCGGCCAACGCGAGCGCACGCTTCGGGTCGTGCTCGATCCGATGCGGCTGGCCGCGCATCGATTGTCGGTGGCCGATGTCTCGCGGGTCATGCGCAATGCCCGTTACGACGTGCCCGCGGGCAGCTTTGAATCGAACGAGCAAGAAATATTGGTGCGGGCGAACGCTTCGGTGACCGATCCCAAGAAGATCGAGGATATAATCTTGCGCGACCCGGTTCGACTCGGCGATGTCGCCGAGGTGTTTTTTGCGCCGGCGGACATCGAAAGCTATGTCCGTCTAAACGGTCGAACGATTCTCAACCTCGGGATCGTGCGTCAACCGAAATCCAACACGGTCACCATTGCGAAAGATGTCGATCGCGTCATCGAGCGGTTGAATAAGCAGTTTCCGAATATTTCAATCGAAAAATTTTACGACGGATCTATTTTCATCAAGGGGTCGATTACGGAGGTTCTTTTAACCCTTCTTTTAACGATTTCGATTGTCGTGACCGTGATCGCGCTTTTTATCGGCCAAATACGCGCGGCCTTCATTCCCGCGATCGCTATTCCCGTGGCCTTGATCGGCGCCGTTGCCGCCATCTGGCTATTGGGATTTTCGATAAACTTGATCACGCTGTTAGCGCTTGTGCTGGCATCTGGGATCGTCGTCGACGACGCCATCGTCGTTTTGGAGAATATCCAGAGATTACGCGCCCAGGGTATCGCGCCGCGTGCCGCGGCCGTCATCGGCACCCGCCAGGTTTTCTTTGCCGTCGTTGCAACGACGGTTACGTTGATTTCGGTTTTCGTGCCGATTTCCTTCTTGCCGACGACGGCCGGGAAACTGTTTCAGGAGTTCGGTTTCGTTCTGGCCGTGACCGTGTCGCTGTCCTCGTTCGTGGCCTTGACGATGGTGCCGGTTTTCGCGTCCAAACTGCCCGACCCCAAGCGGCAAGATGACGACCGCGCTAACAGCACCCTCGCCCGCGCGGCCCTGGACCGCCTGGGACGAGCTTTACATGCGGCATACGGGCGGGCCCTGAATCGGGTTCTAGTGGCTCCGCTGGTCGTTCTCGGCATTTGCTGCATCGTCATTGCCGGCGCTTCCGTCGTTTTCAAATCGCTCGGCGAGGAATTGGTGCCGCAGGAAGACCGCGGCAATATCGTCATTCGATTGACCGGCCCAGACGGCACCGGAATTTCCTACACCGATCGTCAGGTCGAGCACGTGGAACGGATATTACGGCCCTACCTTGCGGACGGTACCGCCGAAAGCCTGTTTACGATTTCGGGCCGGTACGATCCCAACCGGGGCTGGGTGGAAATCCCCTTGCGCGATTGGTCGGAACGGGACCTGAGCGAAAACGAAATCGCCGATAAGCTGACTCCGGAATTGCAGAAAATTGCCGGGGCCCGCGTCTATCTTCGGCGGAGTAACAGCTTGAATTTGCGGAATGCCGACGGCGGTTTGGAATTCGCCTTAACGGGCGCAAACTATAACCGAATTTTCGATGCCACCAAAAAGTTCGCCTTGTTGATTGAAGAGAAAATCCCGCAATTGCGGAATCTCCGGGTCGAATTCCGCGCCACTCAGCCTGAACTTTCCCTCTC
>JBBDTH010000019.1:18830-56223 GCA_040904505.1 Rhodospirillales bacterium
CGATCGACCGGCGCCGGGCGACCGATCTCGGTGTGTCGATCGAGGATTTGGCCGCAACGATAGCGGTGTTGGTGGACCAGGATGAAATCGCGGAGATGAGCGTGGACGACCAAGCCATTCCGATCATCCTGCAGGCGGCGCAAGGTACGATCAGGCAACCCTCGGATCTCAATAACCTTTACGTTGCCGGCACGGAAGGCCGATTGATTTCGTTGGCGCAACTCGTAACGTTTCACGAAAAAAGCGTTGCGGCGGAACTCGACCGTCACGGTCAACGCCGCGCCATCGAGGTCGATGCCGACGTGGCGGGCGACTTATCGTTGCGCGAAGCGGTCGATGAGGTTCGCGCGCTGGCTCAAACGTCTTTACCGGAAGGAATCAGCCTCCTGTTTTTGGGCGAAGCCGCCGAACTCGACGCGACGTCGAAGGACATCGGCATTGCCTATCTCGTTGCCTTTCTTGTGATTTTTCTAGTCTTGGTGGCGCAATTCGAAAGCATCACGAGCGCGGTCGTGGTGATCCTGACGGTGCCGTTCGGCATCTGCGCGGCGATCTTCGCCCTGGGACTTACCGGCACCACGATCAATATTTACAGCCAAATCGGCGTGTTGATGCTGATCGGTATCATGGCCAAGAACAGCATCCTGATGGTCGAGTTCGCCGATCAGTTGCGTGAAGAAGGGCTCTCGGTCGCGGACGCCACACGGGAAGCATCGATGATTCGTCTGCGGCCCATCGTCATGACCATGGTTTCCACGGTTCTGGCCGGCTTGCCCTTGATCCTAAGCGGCGGGCCCGGCGCCGAAACCCGCGCCGCCATCGGCTGGGTCGTGTTCGGCGGTCTCGGTCTGGCGGCGGTGTTCACGCTTTTCCTGACGCCGACGTTCTATCAATTGATCGCCGGGTTTTCGAAGCCGCGCAATCTGGCCGGCGAGACGCTCAACGACGAAATGAAAGAAGCCGAAAAAATCACGGCGTGACTCCTGATTGCCGGTGCCGGCGTCTTGCGTAATAGGCGCTCAGGCCGCCGGAAATGCCGACGAGCGCGAGCAGGCCGTAGGTCGTGCCGTAACTGCCGATCAGCGGATATAGGCTCGCGAATATCGCCGGCCCGACCAGAACCCCGCCGAAGGTGATCGCCATAATCCCGCCGGTGACCAAGCCGACGAATTTCGGATCGGTCAAATCCGATACGGAGGCCAGGAAAACGCCGTTCCAGCCGATCGCCGTCGCGCCGTATAAAGCAAAGACGCCGTAGATCAACGGTTTCGGCCAAGCGGCATCGATTGCCGTTACGATCAGCGCAATCCCCGCCATGACGAGGCCGAGAATAAAGATCATTTTCAGCCCATCGTTCATTCGATCGGCCGTCCACCCCCAAAACAGGCGGCCGCCGATACCCGAAACCTGCATGAGCGCCAAAAGCAGGCCCGCTTCCAGCAACGAGAAACCGATTTCCTGAACCAGATACGTCACCAAAAACGTCACCAGGCACATTTGCACGATGGAAAAGCTGAACCCGCTCGGCGCCAGCATCCGCAAGGGACGGTTGCGCCAGATCATGAGAAAGCTTTCTTGCGGCTTCGCCGTCAGAGAGGCCCGCGGATCCCGATCCCGGTCCCAGGAATGCCGCCAAGGCTGCAGCAGCGCCGCCGCCGCGAAACAACACAGCGCGACCGTCACCGGCGCCCATTGCCAGCCCCAGGTCAACGCGATCGGCGGCGCGATCAAACCGGCTAGGACGCCGCCGATCGGAACGCCCGTCTGCTTCAGGGAAAAAATCAGATTGCGGTGCCGGCCGCCGGAAAACCGAACCAGCAAATGCGAGGCGGCCGGATTGGTCATACCGTATCCCAGGCCGATCAGAAACGATCCGAAGGCGAGCAGGGGGATCACGGCAAGGCTTGCCAGCAACGCGCCGCTTCCGATCAACATCATGCTGCCCTGGGTCGTGCGGCAGGCCCCCCAGCGTCGGATCATGGGGCCGCAATAGACGGACGTGGCAACGGCGCCGAAATAGGTGATGGTGATTTGATAGCCGATCATTGCGGCCGGCACGCGCAGATGAGCGGCCACGTCCGGCGCGATGGCGGGGAATGTCAGGAGCGCAAAGGCCGCGACGGCCTGAGCGAGCGTAGTTAGAAGAAGGACAAGCCAGCCCATTCAGCCATGGCGGTTATCAGCAGTAAATTAACGACACGCGTATTGCTGATCGCCGAATAGCACGGAGTGGGCGGTTTCATCCAGTTGTTTCGGGTCCGTCTTGTATTCCTGCAGGACCGTAACGCCTTTTTGTACGGCGGGGCGGGCATCGACGGTCTCATACCAGCGCTTCACGTTCGTGAATTTCTCGAACAGTCCGTCGCCGTATCCTTCGTAGGACCGAATCCAGGGGTAGATCGCCATGTCGGCAATCGAATAACTGCCGCCGGCGAGATATTCCCATTGTCCGAGACGCTTATCGAGAACGCCGTAAAGCCGTTTGGCCTCGTTCGTATAGCGTTTGACGGCGTAATCGATCTTATCGGGTGCATATTTTCGGAAATGGTTTGCCTGGCCGAACATCGGCCCGATGCCGCCCATTTGAAACATCAGCCATTCCACCACGCGATAGCGTTTGGCCCGATGCACAGGCATGAATTCGCCGGTTTTTTCGGCGAGGTACATGAGAATCGCGCCGGATTCGAATACCGAAAACTTTTTGTGCTGCGGCCCGTCATAATCGAGAATGGCGGGTATCTTGTTGTTCGGGCTCATCGCGAGAAACTTCTCGCTGAACTGCTCTCCTTTGGTGATGTCGATGGGGTTTGCCCGATATTCGAGCCCGGTTTCCTCGAGCATAATGGAAACTTTGATGCCGTTCGGTGTCGGCCAACTATAAAGTTCTATCATTCATCACCTCCGAAATATCTAATGTTTTATGTCTATAATTCCCGTATCGGCAACCCTACAAGGCAAGTCGTCCATCGTCGTTTGTCTTCACTCCATCGGAGACAAGACGCCTTGAAATTCCCTATAAGAAACCAAGACATTTCCGGCCCGGAAAGACCGTATACAAGAGAATACGATCATTCTTTTTGCCGGGATAATAACATTTCCGTTACCGTGCCGAATGGTGAACCCGGAGGAGAAAAATGGATAAGCCCCTGCTGCATCTTGTGTTCGGCGGAAAGGTCAAGGATACCCGAGGCGTCGAATTCGTCGACACCCAAGAGCTTGATATTATAGGAATCTTTCCGAACTATGCCGCGGCCTTGGCGGCCTGGCGGTCGGCCAGCCAGGCCCATGTCGACGAGGCGTCGACCAAATACGTCATCGTTCACCTCCACCGCTTGCTCGAGCCGGAGCCAGGCGAAACCTGACCTTTTTCCCCGAATCTTTTTGAGCGTCTTGAAATCTGCGGGGCTTTACGGCAACTCGGCCCGTGTCCGGCGGCCCGGAGAACGCCGTTTCGCATGGAATCTCCGATTGCTGATGCAATTTGAGATCGTCTGTGCTATAAAGGACGACGTTTTCCGAATAGAAGATTCGGTCACAACAGGTAGAAACCATGGCGTCCTTCGGGCTCCCGACAGTTCTTTCGCCCCATACCGGGTCTTTTTCCGTCCTGACTCCGTTCACCGCAACGGAGAGCCGGGAAGCGGTCTTCCTCAATCAGATCAACGGTCTGAGAAGCCCCAAAATCCTCAACGAGCAGAACAGCATTCGCAGCACCCTGCAGCGCGAGCTGAATCAGCTCGCCGCCGATCAGTTAAAACAGGAAGATCTCCGAAAAGAAGCCACGGACGCCATTAAGTTCACGTCGGATGCGATCTCCAGAGCCAAACTCATTCGCTCCACGATCGACAACGCCATCAAGATCGCGGTGCAAGCCGACGAAGGCGACGAAAGCTCGTTTCTCGCGCTCGCGTCCTCGTTCGACTCCTATATCAATTCCATCATCAACACCGCCAATAACGGGCCGGTTCCGAACCTGCTCGGCGAGTTGCCGCAAGGCGGCTACAGCTTCCGTACCAGCACCAACGGGGCCCGGTTTACGATCAACCCCGTCTTTCTCGGCACCAACTACACCATCACCGAAGACGGCAGCGGCGACAGGTTCGTGCGCGTCGATGACAGCAAAACCCTGCATGAAACCGATGCCACGACCGGAGAATTCACCGGCACGTTCGGGGCCATCATGTCGGGCATTCGGCTCGATTCATTCGATTCTTCGACCAACGCGATCGGCATCACGCTGTCGCCCGCGACCGCCGGCGCGACATCGATCACCGGCACTCTGTCGACGAGCGGCCTCGGCCTCGGCAATGCATTTGTCTACGATAACCTGCAAACCCAGGACGGCGGGGATGGGGCGGTCGCCGCCCTCGAGGCGGCCAAAATCTTCGTCGATCAGGCCATGATCCGGCTCAATGCCGCGCAGGCCCAGGCGAAGCTGGTTGAAAGCAAGGCCTCGAAACGCTTGAACAGCCTGTTGTTACAAAACGACGGCTTGGTTTCGGATGCGCAATTTGATCTGAAAATCGTGCAAGCCAAGGCGGAAAGCATCAATCAGCTGAATCAAAATATTTTGGAATCCCAGGCGGCGTTCCGGAACGAACTGCTGAAACTCATTCCCGTAAAGGGCTTAGCCGGCAAATTCACCAGCTCGTTGCTCAACGTTTTCATTTAGCGGGTTTTAAAGGCCCTTGCCGGCTTCCGCGAATTTCGCGAGCAGCGTGTCGTAGTCCGTGACCAGCGGAAACTGCGGGAAATCGCTCACGACGTTTTCGGGCGCGCAATAGAAAAAGCCCTGATCGGCTTCGCCCAGCATGCCGGTGTCGTTATAGGAATCGCCGGCGGCGAACACCTTGAAGTTCAAGTTGTGGAAGGCTTTGACGGCGTAGCGCTTGTGATCCGCCATGCGGAGCCGGTAATCGGCGATCCGGCCGTTGCTTTCGATATCGAGGCGATGGCAGAAAACGGTCGGAAAGTTGAGCTTCGGCATCAACGGCATGATGAATTCGTAGAACGTGTCCGACAAGATCACGGTCTGATACGTCTCGCGCACCCGATCCAAAAAGACCTTGGCGCCGTCGAGGGGCTCGAGCTTGTCGACGACGGCCTGGATATCGGCAATCGTGAGCTTGTGTTCGTCCATCACGCCGAGGCGAATCTTCATCAACTCGTCGTAATCCTGGATTTCGCGAGTTGTTAACTTCAATTTTTCGATTCCTAATTTTTCGGCCAAACCGACCCAAATTTCGGGAATGATGACGCCTTCAAAATCCAAACAAACGATCTGCACGGGCTCTCTCTTTCAGTTTCTGTTCCGGAAGCGATTGCGGTAACGGGTGGCGAGGCGGGTATAGCAAGCCTGACGGTCGGGAAACAACCGTTACGGTGGATTATTTGCCGTCGGCCTTATTTTTCGGGGATCGTCTCGCGAATTCGGTCGAAAACGGCGTGAAACATGGCTTCGGTCAACCGCCCGGTATTGGTGTTATAGCGCGAGCAATGATAGCTGTCGATCAATAGGGGGGCATCGGGCAAGGCGTGAACGGTGCCGTGGCCGAAACGCCAAGCGCCGAGCTTTTCGCCCACGTCGGCGAGAACCGCGTTATGCGCCACCACGCCGAGCGCCAAAATCATCCGCAAGTTTTCGAGGGTTTCGATTTCGCGCGACAAAAAAGGCCGGCACGCGGCCACCTCGGCACCCGTCGGTTTATTTTGGGGCGGCACGCAGCGTACAGCGTTGGTGATTCGGCAATCCTTCAGCCGAAGCCCGTCGGACGCGCAAGCCCGGTAGCGTCCGTCGGCGAAACCGTATTTCAGCAACGTCGGGTAGAGGAGATCCCCGGCATAATCGCCGGTAAAGGGCCGTCCGGTCCGGTTGGCGCCCTTGAGCCCGGGTGCCAGGCCGACGATCAGCAAGACGGCATCGTCGCCGCCGAAGGAGGGAACCGGCGCATTGAACCAGTCCGCATGAGCCGCCCGGTTTTCAAGGCGAAAGGCCTCCAGCCGCGGACACAGCGGGCAATCCCTCTCCGGTGTCGTTTCCCGATTCGGCACGGGCAGGGCTTATTATACGGTTTCGAGATAGGTGTCGGAGGCCTGGGGATAATCCTCATTGGGACCGCCGGACCCGCGCGCGATTTCATCTTCCAGATCGGCCAATTCGATGAACGTATCGGCCTGACGGCGTAGCTCGTCGGCCACCATCGGCGGTTGCGACTGGATCGTGCTGATGACGGTAACCCGAGCCCCCTTGCCCTGTACGGCCTCGACCAGCCGGCGGAAATCGCCGTCACCGGAAAACAAGACGATATGATCCAGATGCTTGGCCATTTCCATGACATCGATGGCCAGTTCGATGTCCATATTGCCCTTGATCTTGCGCCGCCCCATGCCGTCGGTAAATTCTTTCGCGGGCTTCGTGACCATGGTGTAGCCGTTATAATCGAGCCAATCCACGAGCGGACGGATTGGCGAATATTCATGGTCTTCAAGGAGGGCCGTATAGTAATAAGCCCGGACAAGACGGCCTTTGGCCGCGAAAAATTCGTGCAGGCGTTTGTAATCGATGTCGAACCCCAAGGCGCGCGCTGAGGCATAGAGGTTCGAGCCGTCGATAAACAGCCCGAGACGTTCCTGGTTATAAAATGTCATTTTAAACCCTTTAAAATCAATTTGTTATCATAAATACTTCCGAAAGGACTCCAGAAAAAGCGGCCGTCGATTTTTCGGTGCCGCAGTCTTTGAAAAATAGGGTCAGGGATTTAGGTAAGACTCTTTATGGCCATTAGCAAGATTTGCTTTACGAGGAATGATCATGATCCTTGTCGCGATCGGCGCAAATTTACCCCATCCGGACTATGGTCCGGCCCGCGTCACGTGCGGAGCAGCTTTATTTTCCTTTAAAGAGGAAAATATACACATTACGGCGTATTCCCGCTGGTACGAGAGCCCGCCGTTTCCGCCGTCGGGACAGCCCAATTACGTGAACGCGGTGGTCAGGGTTGAAACGGATCTGCCGCCGGACGATCTCATGGCGGCGTTGCTGGCGATCGAAACCCGGTTCGGCCGCACGCGCGCGGCCAAAAACGATGCTCGCACCCTCGATCTCGATCTGCTGGATTATCATGGCCAGTGCCTCGAAACGCAAAACGGCCTGATTTTGCCCCATCCGCGCTTGACGGACAGGGCCTTCGTGCTCTTGCCGCTCGCCGATATCGCCCCGGATTGGCGCCATCCCGTCAGCGGAACGCCGCTCGGGCACGTGATCGCCGCGTTGCCGGCCGATCACGGCGCGACTCCCATGCCGAACGGCCCGGGGGTCTATGGAACCGACTGGAATGCCGGAAAAAAAGGGCGAAAACCGGCATGACACTCCAGATATCACGATATTGAGCTTGTCAGCCCCAGGACGGCCAAATATATATGCGCTAACAGGGGATCGTTCGGTGATCGTTCAGGAAACCCCACCCCCGAAAGCTTTAGGAGAATAGCCGAGATGGCACGAGTTACGGTTGAAGATTGCGTCGAGAAAGTCGAGAACCGGTTCGATCTGGTCATGATGGCCGCCCAACGGTCGCGCAATATCGCCGCGGGCGCGCCTTTGACCGTGGACGCCGATAACGACAAAAACCATGTTATTGCGCTTCGGGAAATCGCCGACAGCACCATCGAGCTTCCCGAGCTTGAAGAACAGTTGATTCAAAGCATGCAGCGGCATGTCGAAATCGACGAGCCGGAGGAAGACGAGATCGACATGCTGTCGATCCAGCAGGAATTGCAAGGCGACCCCAGCGAAACGCCCGCCGCGGCAGCCGCTTCCGAGGACGACGACTCGGACGATTTCGAGGACGAGACCGCCGACGAGTCGGACGAGACCGCCGAGGCGGATCAAGCCGACGACTTCGGCGCGCCGGAAGCCGACGACACCGAGACACGCTAACGCGCCCGTTTCACGGCCGCAAAATCTCAACGCCCGCACAGTACCGATGCAGCCGGGGGTAATGGAATAATCGCTGTGAAGGCATGTTCGCCATCGAGTGGCGAGGATCGTCATGGTTCGTCAATTTGAACTCGTCGAACGGATTAAAAGCTACGATCCGCAGGTGAACGAAGAGGCGATCAACCGCGCCTACGTTTACGCGATCAAAATGCACGGATCGCAAAAGCGGGCCTCGGGCGATCCGTATTTTTCCCATCCTTTGGAAGTCGCCGGCATCCTGGCCGAATTCAGGCTGGACTCGGCCTCCATCATTACCGGACTGCTTCACGACGTCATCGAGGATACCGAGACCAGCCTCGAAGACGTCGAGCGTCACTTCGGTCCGGAGGTCGCGCGCCTCGTCGACGGCGTAACCAAGCTGACCCGCCTCGAAATTCAATCCGAAGATACTTCGCAGGCCGAAAATTTCAGGAAGTTGCTGCTGGCGATGTCCGAGGACATCCGCGTGCTGCTGATCAAGCTGGCCGACCGGCTCCACAACATGCGCACGCTGCATTTCATCAAGAACCCGCAAACGCGTCATCGGATCGCTCGCGAAACCATGGACATTTACGCGCCTTTGTCCGAGCGTCTCGGCATGCACGACACCAAGGACGAGCTCGAAGACCTCGCCTTCGCCGAGCTTCATCCGGAAGCCCGAAACTCCATCTTGAAGCGTCTGGTTTTCCTGCGCGAGCAGGGCAGCGACCGGGTTTCGCAAATTTCCGAGGACCTTAAGGTGACATTGGCGAAGGCCGGCCTCAAGGCGACGGTCGTCGGCCGGGAAAAACGGCCGTTTTCGATTTGGCGCAAAATGCAGCGCCAGAACATCCCGTTCGAACTCATGTCCGATATCGTGGCGTTTCGGGTCATTGTCGACTTCGAGGAGGATTGTTACCGGGCTCTCGGAATTTTCCATCGGGCCTATCCGGTCGTTCCCGGGCAATTTGACGATTATATCTCGACGCCGAAACCGAACGGCTACCGTTCCGTCCATACGGTCGTGATCGGGCCCGGGAAAACCCGTATCGAGATCCAGATCCGCACGCGCGAAATGCACGATATCGCCGAACACGGCGTCGCGGCCCATTGGGTCTACAAGCAAGACGCCGACAAAACGGACGGCCGCCAATTCCGCTGGCTGCAGGGCTTGCTCGAAATCCTCGAACAAGCCAGCGAACCGGAAGAGTTTCTCGAGCACACGAAGCTCGAGATGTATCGGGACCAGGTTTTCTGTTTCACGCCGAAAGGAGATTTGATCAATCTTCCTCAGGGATCGACGCCGGTTGATTTCGCGTATGCCGTTCATACCGAAGTCGGCGACCGTTGCGTCGGCTCGAAAATCAATGGCCGGATGATGCCGTTGCGAACCGAATTGCGAAACGGCGATCAGGTCGAGATCGTGACATCGCAGGCGCAGACCCCCTCGCCGATATGGGAGCAGTTCGTGGCGACGGGCAAGGCCCGAGCCCGTATCCGCCGTTTCATCCGGCTCAAACAGCGTGACGAATACATTCAAATCGGCCAGGCTATCCTGGAACGGGCTTTCTTCGAGGAAGGCTACGAATTAACCAAGAAAGCGCTTGTCGGCGTTCTCAAGAAGCTCAGGGAGGATGATGTCGATAGCTTATACGCCGACGTCGGGGCCGGGCTTATTTCGGGCCGGGAAGTTCTGGAAGCGGTGTTCCCCCGGCTGAAACGCAAAAAGCAGAATACCGAAAAGATCGTGCCGTTGGACCGGGCGCGCCATAAGGCGGAAGGAAAATCCATGCCGATCAAAGGATTGACCCCCGGCATGGCGCTGCACTACGGAGAGTGTTGCTACCCGTTGCCCGGCGAGCGGATCGTCGGGATCGTGTCGCCCGGGAAAGGCGTGACGATTCACACCATCGATTGCGATTCCCTGGAAGAGTTCTCGAATCAGCCCGACCGCTGGCTCGACGTTCGGTGGGACGTCGACGAAAACTCGTCGAGCCTGCATAACGGCCGCCTGTTTATCACCGTGTTGAACGAGCCCGGCAGCTTGGCCAGCCTGTCGACGGTCATCGCCAAGAACGACGGCAATATAAGCAACCTCAAAACGACCCGGCGCTCGCCCGAATTTTTCGATCTCACCGTCGATATCGAGGTGAGGGACGTCAAGCACCTGACCGAAGTCATCGCGGCGCTGCGCGCAACGCCTGAAATCAACAACGTCGAACGTGCCCGCGGTTAGATGGCGAAACCGATACGCTTGGGCGTCAACGTCGACCATGTAGCCACCGTTCGCAATGCGCGCGGCGGGCACCACCCCGATCCCGTTCAGGCCGCCGAGCTGGCGGTCGAGTCCGGCGCCGACGGCATCACGGCGCATTTGCGCGAAGACCGCCGTCATATCCTCGATGACGATATCCTCCGGTTGAAGGACGTCTTGAGCGTGCCCCTGAATTTCGAAATGGCCGCGACCCCGGAAATGCTCGAAATCGCCGTTAGGATCAAACCGCATGCCGCCTGTCTGGTGCCCGAAAAACGTGAGGAGCTGACGACCGAGGGCGGCCTCGATGTCATCGCCGGCCATAACCGCCTCCGGCCCGTCGTAACCGCGTTGAAAGATGCCGGCATCCGGGTTTCGTTGTTCGTCGAAGCCGATCCCGCCCAGCTCGAGGCGGCCGCCGAAATCGGCGCGCCCGTGGTCGAATTGCACGCGGGCGCCTATTGCGATGCCGACCCCGCGGCGCGGCCCGAACACTTGGAGCGGATTCAAAGGGCCGCCGCACAGGCCGGGCAATTAGGGCTTGAATGTCACGTCGGACACGGCTTGAATTTCGAAACCGTCGAGGCGATCGCCGCGATTCCGAACGTCGCCGAATTGAACATCGGTCATTTTTTGATCGGCGAGGCGATCTTCATCGGTTTGGAGGAGAGCGTCCGGCGCATGCGCGATTTGATGGATAGGGCCCGGGCCGGTGTTGCGTAACATGAATAAAGGCTTGCGATGATTATCGGGCTCGGCACGGATCTTTTGGATATCCGCCGCATCGAACGCACGCTGGAGCGCTTCGGCGACCGGTTCGTGTCCAGAATCTATACGGACAGCGAGCGCGCCAAGGCGGAACAGCGCCACCATGTGCCGGCCGCGTACGCCATGCGCTATGCCGCGAAGGAGGCATGCTCGAAGGCGCTCGGCACCGGATTTCGTGAGGGGGTCTTTTGGCGCGATCTGGTAACGGATTCGCTGCCGTCGGGAAAACCGGTCATGACCCTCTCGGGCGGCGCCCTCGAAAAGCTGCGTTCTCTGACGCCGCCGGGCATGACCGCCCGGATCGAGGTGACCATGTCGGATGAATACCCGATGGCTCATGCGGTCGTGATCATCTACTCCGTTCCGGCTTCGCAACCGGCCACTTCGGGCTGATTTTTTGCGTTCGCGGGGCTCGTTCGTCGCGGCGGTAATGCCCTCGGTTTGCTCTGCTATCCTTCGAGACGCCCTTTTGCCTCATCCTGAGGAAGGCGCTTTTAGTGCCTGTCTCGAAGGATGAAGAGGCAAGGATGAGGCAAACCGAGATACTCCTAGAGCGGCAAGGCGCTTGACATCGCGCCACGGTGCTGGCTTGATCCTCGCCGAGCCTCGAAAGTCACTCATATTTATTTGTTTTCAATTACTTACGTTTTAATTCAATGATTCGGAAAAAGGACAGCGGTTTCCGGGACACGGTTAAAACCGTGTTTTACGCCATAGTCATTGCGCTGTGTGTCCGCACGTTTGCCTATGAGCCGTTCAACATTCCCTCGGGCTCGATGATCCCGACCCTTCTGGTCGGCGATTACCTATTCGTTTCGAAATTCTCGTACGGTTACAGCCGGTATTCCCTGCCGCTTAGTCTGCCGCTGATTCCCGACCGAATTGCCTTTACGCAACCGCACCGGGGCGATGTCGCGGTCTTTAAATTGCCGTCCGACAATAAAACCGATTACATCAAACGGATTGTCGGGTTGCCCGGCGATCGCGTGCAGGTGATCAAGGGAATCCTGCATTTGAACGGCAAAGAGGTAAAACGCGAGCGCGTCAACGATTTCATTTTCCGGGGCTATTCCGGCAATACCGAAAGGATCGCGCGGTACGTCGAAACGCTGCCGGGCGGCCGTAAATATTTCATTCTCGAGGCCGACGGCAATAGCGGGCTCCTCGATAACACGCCGGTTTATACCGTGCCGAAAGACCACGTATTCGCCATGGGCGACAACCGGGATCAATCGAAGGACAGCCGGTTCCTGGACGACGTCGGCTTTATTCCGATGAAAAATCTGGTCGGCCAGGCGAAGGTTATCTTTTTTTCCATCGACGGCAGTGTCTGGAAATTTTGGGAATGGCCGTTTACCGTGCGCTTCAATCGAATTTTTACGTCGCTCGATTAGTGCCGGGTTTAGATTTAACCGCAACCATGAAACCGATTATGACCCATCGGGATCAGGTATCGGAAGCCTTGGGGTACGTGTTCCGCCGCCCCGAGCTTCTGGATCAAGCCTTGACTCATTCGAGCACGGCGCAAAGCCGCGCCGGCCGGCTCGACACGAACGAACGCCTTGAATTTCTCGGCGACCGGGCGCTCGGCCTGATCGTGGCGGAATGGCTCTACGCAAGGTTTCCCGAGGAAGACGAAGGCGCGCTGGCGCGGCGCTTCGCGTCGCTTGTCCGCCGGGAAGCGCTCGCCGATGTCGCCGAACGCATGAACATCGGAGATCATCTTATTTTGAATGCCGAGGACACGACCGCCGCCCGGGAAAACCCCGGTGTTTTGGCCGATGCGTGCGAAGCGCTGATCGGCGCCCTCTATCTGGACGGCGGCCTGGACGCGGTGCGCCCCTTCATCGAAAAATATTGGGAACGCATCCTCGAAGCGGATATCGAGCCGCCGCGCGATGCCAAAACGGCGCTTCAGGAATGGGCCCAGGGCAGGGGGCTGCCGTTGCCCGTCTATCGGGAAATCGGCCGGGACGGCCCGCCCCACGAACCCGTGTTCACCATGGAAGCCCGGGTCGAGGGGCATGAGCCTATCCGGGCGCAAGGGGCCTCCAAACGGCTCGCCGAGCAATCCGCCGCGCGCGACCTTCTCGATAGGATCGCCGCCCATGACTGAGTCGCCGGCGACCCGCTGCGGTTTCGTCGCCGTCCTGGGCGCGCCGAACGTCGGCAAATCGACCCTGGTCAACCTGATCGTCGGTTCCAAGGTATCGATCGTCTCGCCGAAGGTTCAAACGACCCGGAACCGCATCCGCGGCATTTTTATCAAAGACTCCGTTCAGGTGGTTTTTGTCGACACCCCCGGCATCTTCGAACCGAAGCGTAAGTTGGATCGCGCCATGGTGTCCGCCGCCTGGCAAGGGGCGGGCGACGCCGATGCCATAGTCCTACTAGTAGATAGCGTGAAGGGCGTCGACGATGAAACCGCGCGGATCGTGACGCGCCTGCAAGAACGCAACATGAAGGTCATCGGGGTCATCAACAAAATCGATCTGGTTGCGAAACCGGCGCTGCTGAAAATAGCCGAAAAAATGACGGCCAGCGGCTGCTTCTCGGAAATCTTCATGATCAGCGCGCAGACCGGCGACGGGGTCGGGGACCTCGTCGATACCCTGACCGGCTTAATGCCCGAAAGTCCCTGGCTGTATCCGGAAGATGAAATCGCCGATACGCCGTTGAAGGTATGGGCGGCGGAAATCACCCGGGAGCAACTGTATTTGCAGCTTCATCAGGAACTGCCCTATGCGGCGACCGTGGAAACGGAAAGCCTGACGGAGAAAGGCAACACAAGCATCGAAATCAACCAGGTCATTTATGTCGAGCGTCCGGGGCACAAGGGGATCGTGCTCGGCGCGAAAGGCAGCCGGATCAAATTGATCGGCTCGCGGGCCCGCGCGGAACTCGAGAAACTGCTCGAACGCCGGGTCCACTTGATGCTGTTTGTGAAGGTCCGCAAGAATTGGGCCGAAGATCCGGAATTGTTCAAATCCTGGGATCTGGACCCGAACGCCTGACGGCGCCCAAACCGTTCCCTAAAATATCATGAACCTCCATGCTTTTTTCGATGGTGCTTTTCAGTGCGATTCGTCACTATGACGAAAGCCGCTTAAAAAACACGTCGAAACCGACCATAAACGGCGCGATAACCCGGGGTAGGGTATGAAGAAAAGCATTGTGGTGCTTGCTTTATCGTTTCTATTGGGCGGCTGCGCGCTTCCGACCTCCATTCAGATCGCGTCGTGGGCGATCGACGGCATCAGCTACATCGCAACCAAAAAATCCATGACGGATCACGGAATTTCCCTGGCCCGGTCCCAGGACTGCGCTTTATGGCGGGTCGTCAAACAGGACGAAGTCTGCGTCGACTACCGAGACACCGGGACGGCGTTGGCCGCGAAGGTCGCCGACAACAAGGATCAGGGCTTGCAAGAGGTCCAGGTCGCCTCGCTCGCGGATCATGCGGTCGTGCCAGCGGCGCGGCTCGAGCTTGTTGATACGACCCTGCCGGTCTCGGAGGCAGATATCGCCCGGCTCGCCGATTTCGAAACGGCCGCCGGCGCGCAGCCGGATAGCGCTCCCCAGGCCGACAAAGCTCAGATCGGCACACGGCAAAAAGGATACTCCGCCGCGACGTTCGGCGCCGCTTGGGCCGAAGCCTCCGCGCGCGCCGGCGATGCGCTCAAGAGCCTGGCGCCGAGGGTCGCTTTCCGAAAACCCTTGACCGGCCCGATCGACGTCGGGCGAACCGGTCCGTCGTTCAGGGTCGGCGGGTATGCGGCGAATACCATCGCCGCGGCCTGGAATTTCCAACAAGGCAAAACTCGCCCGAGCGTTCGTTGGATCATGGCCGAGAGCCCGGCACCGCAACAGCATCGCGCGCCGGCCGAGGCCGGGACCGTTATTGCCGAAGCGCCGTCGGAGGCAGCCGAAACGGTTCGATCGGACTCCGCGGAGCGGGCCGATCTCTCCGAGTCCCACAGTCATACTCAAGATTCAGGTTTAGTATTATCCAATAATACATTGAAAAAAATCAATAAATTGTCACTGCCATCCTCTAGAGACTTCACCGGGATCGACGCCGGTTTCGAAACCTTGGCGGTCGAACCGCCGATGACATCCGCCGATACCGAGACCGGTGCCGGGCCCGAGTCAAATTCCGGCGACAAGCCCCTGCAGCACGCGCGCGCGGCCGACCGATCCGTTTATTTCGTGATTTCGAGCCATGGCGATCAAACCCACGCCACAAAGACCATGAGCTATTATCGGGCTTTGAACGTTCAACTCGCGGTCGGGCATTTCGATGGGCGAAAGATATACAGGGGACTCGTCGGTCCGTTCGCGCTCGGCGAGATGGGCGAGGTCGAGCGGAGAATCGCGCGCGCCGGCGTCAGGAACGCCTGGGCCATCCGTCTCGATCGCAGCCACTGGTCGTTCGTCTATACCGCGGCCGTCTCCGACAAACTCGCCCTAAGACACTGATAATACATAATCCGATCTAGGGGCCGGGCGGTAAGCCGCGTACACTCGCTCTCATGGAATGGCATGACTCCGGCTTCGTTCTGGCCGCACGCAAACACGGCGAATCCTCCATCATTTTGACCCTGTTCACCGAACAGCACGGTCGCCATCTCGGCTTGGTGCGCGGCGGTGCCGGCAAGCGGGCGCGCGGAATTTACGAAGCGGGCAACCTTGTGGCGGCGCAGTGGCGGGCACGGATTCCCGATCATCTGGGTACGTACACCTGCGAACTGAACAAGCCCAAGGCCGCCTTGCTGATGGACTCTCCGATGAAACTGGCCGCCTTGAGCGCCGCGTGCGGCGTCGCGGCCATCGCGCTTCCCGAGCGGATCCCGGAATCGTCCTTGTTCCAAAAATTCGCCGGGTTGCTCGACACTCTCGAAACCGAGGATTGGCCGTCCGCTTTTGTTCAGTGGGAACTCGATCTGATCGGCGAACTGGGGTTCGGCCTCGATCTTTCGCACTGTGCCGCGACCGGCCGAACGGACGATCTGTGCTACGTTTCGCCCCGCACCGGCCGGTCGGTGTCGCGCGATGCCGGAGCGCCCTATGCGAAGAACCTGTTGCCGCTGCCGTCGTTCTTGCTTGAGCGCGGCCGGGCGGCCGCCGATTGGCAGGAGATTTCGGACGGCTTGGCCCTGACCGGATACTTTCTCGAGCATCACGTATTGGCCCCCCATCAGCAGAAAATACCGGCGGCCCGCGACCGTCTGCTCGACCGGATACAGGGCAAGATTTCGGCCTGATCCGCCCTGCCGGGCGCGGGGGAGGCGCGGAAAATAACGCTCCCCGCAACGCAATGGATTGACCGTTGCAAGGGTTTCGATGCTATATCTTGCAAAATCCATCCGTTGGTGTTGAATCCGGCAAATCATGGCGAAAACACAGAATATCCAAACCACGCCGCTGGCCGACGCCCTGAGCGAACGCTACCTCTCATACGCGCTCTCGACCATCATGTCGCGCTCGCTGCCCGACGTGCGCGACGGCCTCAAGCCGGTGCATCGGCGGCTGCTGTACGCCATGCGGCTGCTTAAACTCGATCCCGGTTCGGGCTACAAGAAATGCGCCCGGGTCGTCGGCGACGTCATCGGTAAGTACCACCCCCACGGCGACGTCGCGGTTTACGACGCCCTGGTCCGCCTCGCGCAGGATTTTGCCGTGCGCTACCCGCTGGTCGACGGGCAGGGCAATTTCGGCAGCATCGACGGCGATAACGCCGCGGCCATGCGCTATACCGAAGCCCGCCTGACCGAGGTCGCCTGGCTGCTGCTCGACGGGATCGACGAGGATGCCGTCGATTTCAGGGACACCTACGACGGCGAAGAAAACGAGCCCATCGTCCTGCCGGCGGCCTTCCCGAATCTGTTGGCCAACGGCGCCGCCGGGATCGCGGTCGGCATGGCGACCAGCATTCCGCCGCACAACGTCGCCGAATTGTGCGATGCGCTGCTCCATTTGATCAAAACGCCCCGGGCGACGCCCGAGAAACTGGTGGATTTCATACCCGGACCCGATTTTCCGACCGGCGGCGAACTGGTCGAAGCGCGCGAGAATATCGTCGAGGCTTATAAAACCGGGCGCGGGTCTTTCCGTCTGCGGGCGCGCTGGACGGTCGAGAAGCTGTCGCACGGCCAATGGCAGATCGTCGTGACCGAAATCCCGTATCAGGTGCAGAAATCGCGCCTGATCGAGAAAATCGCCGATCTGCTGGCCAACCGGAAACTGCCCTTTTTGGACGATATCCGCGACGAATCCGAGGCCGCGATCCGCCTCGTGCTCGAACCCAAAAGCCGCTCGGCCGAGCCCGCCATGCTGATGGAGCAGCTGTTCCGTCTGACCGACCTGGAAAGCCGCTTCAGCCTCAATCTCAACGTCCTGGACGCCGATAACGTGCCCCGGGTGATGAGCCTGCGCGATGCCTTGCGGGCGTTTCTCGACCATCGCCACGACGTGCTGGTGCGGCGCGCCAAATTCCGCCTCGGCAAGATCGAGCACCGCCTGGAAATTCTGGCCGGATTCCTGATCGCCTTTTTGAACCTCGACAAGGTGATCAAGATCATCCGCACCGAGGACGAGCCGAAACCGAAATTGATGAAGGCCTTCAAGCTGAGCGACGTTCAGGCCGAAGCGATCCTCAATATGCGGCTCAGACAATTACGAAGGCTCGAGGAAACCGCGATCAAGGGCGAACACGCCGCCCTGAGCGACGAGCGTAAGGAAATCCGGGCTTTGTTGCGCGACGAAGGCCGCCGCTGGAAGAAGATCGCCGCCGAAATCGGCGACATGAAAAAACTTTTCGGCGAAAAATCCGGGCTCGGCAAGCGCCGGACCGTCATCGGCGAGCCGCCGTCCGCCGTAATCGTGCCGCTCGAAGCCATGATCGAGCGCGAGCCAATCACGGTCGTCTGCTCGCAGATGGGCTGGATCCGGGCGGTCAAGGGGCACATCGCCGATACGGACAAGCTGAAATACAAGGAAGGCGACAAGCCGCGCTTCGCCCTGCACGCGCAAACCACCGACAAGCTGGTCATTTTCGCGACCAACGGCCGGTTTTATACCGTGGGCTGCGATAAACTGCCGTCCGGGCGCGGTCACGGCGAACCGCTGCGCCTGATGATCGACCTCGGCAACGGCGGGCACGATGTCGTCACTCTGTTCGTGCATCAGCCGGATCGGCGGCTTTTGGTCGCCTCCGACACGGGGCGCGGTTTCATCGTTCCCGAAAACGACGTCGTTGCGCAGACCAAGAACGGCAAGCAGGTCCTCAACCTCGGCAGCGACGAAGAAGCGGCCGCCTGTGCGATTGTCGGGCCCGACGACAATTACGTCGCCGCTTTAGGAGAAAACCGTAAGCTTTTGATTTTCAGGATGAATGAGTTGCCGGAAATGACTCGAGGCCGGGGCGTGATTCCGCAGCGCTACAACCAGGGTGGGCTGGCCGACGCCAAGACCTATAACGCGAAAGAGGGGCTGACCTGGCAGCTCGGCAAGGACCGCAGCCATACCGAAACCGACCTCAAGCGCTGGATCGGTAAACGCTCGCAGGCCGGGCTGATCGTTCCCAAGGGCTTTCCGCGCTCGGGTAAGTTCAGCTAGGGCTTGGCCGCGGCCTATTTAAGATGGGTCTATTTGAACAGCACCGCCGGCAGCCAGGTCGCCAACGCGGGAAACAGCGCGATCAGGGCCAACCCCACCACCTGAAGCCCGACGAAGGGGATGACGCCCTTGTAGATATCGGTCGTCTTGACCGAGTCCGGGGCGACGCCGCGCAGGTAGAACAGCGAAAACCCGAACGGCGGGGTCAGGAAGGAGGTTTGCAGGTTGACCGCCATCATGACCCCGAGCCAGACCGGGTTGATGCCCAGTTTCAGCAAAACCGGCGCCACCAGCGGCACGACCACGAAGATGATCTCGATGAAATCGAGGAAAAAGCCGAGGACGAACATCACCAGCATGACGACGATCAGCGCCCCTAGCGCGCCGCCGGGCAGCCCGCCGAGCGCCTTGTGAATCAGGTCGTCGCCGCCGAGCCCCCGAAAAACCAGGGAAAATATCGAGGCGCCGATGAGAATCGCGAACACCATCGCCGTGATCCTCATGGTCGAAATCATCACGTCCTGCAGGATCGGCGTGCCGGTGACGGCCGTCCGGTGGCGCCAGGTGACGCGCAACCCGGAAACGATGCCCCAGGCGAGCCCGCCGCAGGCCAGCACGGCCGCCGCGATGCCGAGCATATCGGCCGGGGGAATGACCGACCGGCTTATCCGCAAATCCAGGGTGTTCGCCAACACCAGCATCGCGAGCAGGCTGATCCCCGCGACGTAGAGCGGACGCCGCCGGTCCTCGAGGCGGCCTCCGGCCAATAACAGGCTGCCGGTGGCGCCGACGGCGGCCGCTTCCGTCGGCGTCGCGATCCCGCCCAGGATGGAGCCCAACACCGCGACGATCAGGATAATCGGCGGAACCAGTGCCTGCAGGACCCGGGCGGCAAGACCGGTGTCATGCACGATCGCCTCGGGCGGGATGGAGGGCGCATGGTCGGGCCTGAACCAGGCGATCAAAAGCTGATAGAGCAGATACAGCGCAACCAGCACCAGGCCCGGCAGCAGTGCGCCGGCGAACAGATCCCCGACCGTCACGGGATCGGGCGACCAGTTGCCGAGGGCGCGCTGGGCATCGACGTAGGCGTTCGAAATCTGATCGCCCAGCAAGACCAGGACGATCGATGGCGGAATGATCTGCCCGAGGGTGCCCGACGCGCAGATCGTGCCGCAGGCCAGCGACGGGGAATAGCCACGCCGGAGCATCGTCGGCAGGGACATCAGGCCCATGGTCACGACCGTGGCGCCGACGATGCCGGTCGAGGCCGCCATCAAGGCCCCGACGAGGCAGACCGAGATGCCCAATCCGCCCTTCATCCGGCCGAACGCGTCGCCCATGGTTTCCAGAAGCTCCTCGGCCACCTTCGAGCGCTCCAGCATGATGCCCATGAAGATGAACAGCGGCACCGCCACCAAAATCTCGTTGGTCATGCCGGCGCCGTAAATGCGCGAGGGCAGGGCGCCGAACAGGGCGAAGTCGAAGATGCCGAGAACCGACCCGACGGCGGCGAACAGCAACCCGACGCCGGCGAGGGTGAACGCCACCGGAAACCCCAGGAGCAGGCTTCCGCACAGGGCCACGATCATCAGGACGTTCAGGCTATCCTTGATATCCATGATGTCAGAGCTTCGCCGCGGGTGACTGCGAGGTAAACGGCGCCAGCGGCCGGCCGATCAGGCCGAACAGGGAGCGAACCGCCAGGGAAATCCCTTGGGCGAACAGCAGGCCGGCAAAGACCAGCACCACCGTTTTCAACAGGAACACGGCCTGAATGCCGCTGGTTTCCTTCGAGCCTTCCAGCACCCGCCAGGATTGCAGGACATAGGGCCACGCATAGACCCAGATGAGCAGACTCATGGGGAGCAAGCACACCAGGGACCCCAAAAGGTTGATCAGGTTTTTCGTGCGCTTCGATGCCGTCCGGTAAAACACGTCCAGCCTGACATGACCGTCGTGCAAAAGCGTATACCCGGCGCCGACCATGAAGAGAATCGCATGAAAATAGACGATCGATTCCTGGATAAATATCGACCCAATGCCGAATACGTATCTCATTAATACGATAATGAACTGCAGAAAGACGATTGCGAGGGCAAATAACGCGGTTATCTTCCCGGCAGCGTTATTAAAACGATCTATGAATGTAACCAGTGCGGTTGCCAACTTGGTCATGGGGAAAGCCTGAAACGAAAACAAAAATGCCGTGAATTAAGTCCTCTTATGAACGCATTCATTCGGCGTATTTGAACGGCAAAAGACGCGCATTGGCATAGGCATGATCGGCGATTTTCGACCAGGCGATCATGCTTTTCCGAAATTCGATGAAGCTCTTGTAGACCTTTGCCGTCGTTTTGTCGGCTTTGGCGGCATCGCGGACGACCTGTCCCGCGGCATTGCCGACGTCCTGCATCACGGGATCGGAGAACCGCCGGAGCTGGACCTTGTGCTTGGTGCGCATGACGTCGAGCGCGCGGGCGTTGTTGGTGTCGAATTCGGCGAGGCTGTAACAATTCTCCGCCACGGCGGCGGCCTCGACGATGGCGCGGTGCTCAGGGGAGAAGCTTTTCCAGACATTCAGGTTGATGCCGCAGCTGATCGCCGGGCCCGGCTCCTGAAAGCCCGGGTAATAATAATATTTGGCGACCTTATGGAAGCCGAATGCCAAATCGTTCCAGGGGCCGACCCATTCGGTGGCGTCGATCGCGCCCGATTGCAGGGACGGAAAGATTTCGCCGCCGGGCAAGGTCACGGCCGCCGCCCCCAACCGGCGTAGAACCTCGCCGCCGAGGCCGGGCATACGGATCTTGAGGCCCTTGAAATCCTCCGCCGTATTGATTTCCTTATTGAACCAGCCGCCCATCTGGACCCCGGTATTGCAGGCCATCAGGGGTTTGATGTTGAAGCCGGCCGAGAGCTCGTCCCAGAGTTTCTGGCCGCCGCCGTGGTAGATCCAGGCGTTCATCTCGTTGGCGGTCATGCCGTAGGGCACGGCCGTGAAAAAATTGAACGCCATCGACTTGCCCTGCCAATAGTATTCCGCGCCGTGATACATGTCGGCGGAACCGGCGGAAACCGCGTCGAAGACCTCCAGGGCCGGAACCAGTTCGCGATCCCCGTACACCTTGATGTCGAGTTCGCCGCCGCTCATCGCCCTGATGCGCTGGGCAAACCTCTCGGCGCTGGTGCCGAGCCCCGGAAAATTTTTAGGCCAGGTGGTGACCATCCGCAGGTTGCGGACCTTCTTGGCGATGGCCGGCGCACCCAGCACGGCGGCGGAACCGGCCAGCCCCGCACCGGCCGCGTTTTGGAGAAACGATCGGCGTTTCATATGATGGAAACTCCCCCAGAATTCGTAAATCGGCCCCCGGCGGCGGTCGTCATCCTGCCGCGCCGCTTAAAGACAAAACCGTGATTTTATGACGACTCCTCGTTTTGAAATGGCGTTCCGAGCGACTCTTTCGGCGTAAACGGCCGCCACGCGCCGTTGGAATAGGCTTCCAGCGGCTTGAATTTTGCCTTGTAGGACATTTTATCGCAGCCATCGACCCAAAATCCGAGATAAACGTAATCGAGGCTGCGGGCCTTAGCTTCCTCGACCAGCCACAGGATCATGTAACTCCCAAGGCTTCGCTGCGGCAGACCCGGCTCGAAAAAGCTATACACAGCCGAAAGGCCGTCCTCGACGCAATCGGTCAGGCACGCGGCAATCAGGCTGCCGCGGGCGTCGGTAAATTCATTCACTTCCGTTTCAACCGGGGTTTCCTCGACCAGAGCCTGATAATCGGAAAAATTCATTTTGGCCATGTCGCCCATCCCGTGGCGGGCTTTTTGATAGCGGGCAAACAAGGCGAATTGCTCCTGCGTCGCCTCTGGCGGGCGATTCGCCGCGAACAGATCGCTGTTGGCGTTGACGATTCGCCGCTGGGACCGCGTGGGGGCGAAGCGGCGGGCATCGATCCGCACCGCGATACAGGCATCGCAGGTCGGGCAGGCCGGCGCGTACGCGATGGAATGGCTGCGCCTGAATCCGGCCGCCGTGAGGTTGTCGTGAAAATGTTCGGCGTGACGCCCGATCAGTTCGGTCACGACTCGCCGCTCGACCCGGCCCGGCAAATACGGGCAGGGCATGGGGGTTGTGGCGAAAAAGTACCGCGTTCCCGAAAACGATTTATGTTTCATGGTGCCTCAGGATACAACCGAGCCTCTTTTCATGTAGCAGCAAGACCGGCCGCGGCCAAGAGGGTTGCGGGGCTCGGCCGTGTGCTTATTGCCCTTGGGCCGGCGCGATCGAAGGAGTCTGAGGGGTGAGGGGAACCCCGCGTTTTTGCAATTCGAGCTGTTTTTGCTGAATGTCGCGCAGGCCCGGCAGTTTTTCCTCCGGCAGTTTCTGTTCGCCGGTGCCCCGCAACAGAATGATGCTGAGCCGGCGATTCCGGGAGTTTTCCGGGTCATCCTGCATCAAGGGTTCGGTATCGGCCTTGCCGACGACGCGGCCGATCCTGCTCTCCGGGACACCGGCGTTCAACAGTTCGCGGCGGGCGGAATTCGCCCGGTCCGCCGAAAGTTCCCAGTTCGTGTAATTGCCGCTCCCGCCGAATTTCTTGGCATCGGTATGCCCCGAAATCGCCAGCAGTTGCGGTTGCGTCAGAATCACCTTGGCCACGAGCTCCAGGATTTTCTTCGTATGCAGGAACATGTTGGCGCCGCCGCTCGGGAACATGGCCAAGCCGTCCTGGTCGACGATCTGAATGCGCAGGCCTTCCGGCGTCTCGTCGATCATCAGGCTTGCCGCCAACCGCTTGAAGGCAGGGTTATCCTTCATTGCGTTCTCGAGCTGTTCCTTGGCCTTCTCGAACTGCTCCTGCTCGTGCTTTTTCAGCGCTTGCGTGGTCGGATCGGCGTCGGCCGGCGTTTGTTCGGTCTGCTTTTCCTGCACCTTGGGCGGCGGCAGGTCCAATTTCGCCGTGACCTTGGAGGCTTTCGCCGTCAAGGCGCCTTCCTCGGACATGGTTTTGCCGCCGAGCATGGCGCCGCTGCCGCTCGTGCTTTGGGATACCGTCGTCGGCGTGAAATAATTCGAAATACCCTCGAGCTGCTCTTGGGTAACGGCATTCAACAGCCACAACAGCAAAAAGAACGCCATCATGGCGGTCACGAAGTCGGCATACGCGACCTTCCAGGCGCCGCCGTGATGGCCATGGCCGCCTTTTTTGATTTTCTTGATGATAATCGGTTGGTCGCCGGCCATCGTGTCTCCGATATCTCCGCTTCAGGGGATCACGTCAGATTCTGGATCATGTCTTCGGTTTCGGCAAAAGTCGGGCGTACATTGGATGAAAGCGTTTTACGCGCGAATTCAACCGAAACCTGCGGCGCATATCCTTGAATGTGGGCAATCAAGCCGGACTTGATGCACAGCAAATAGTGGTGATCGGCCGAGTAGGTTTTGTCGACGGAACTGGCCATCGGCGCCACCAGACCGTAGGATATCAGAATACCTGAAAACGTTCCGACCAGGGCGCCGCCGATCAGATGGCCGAGAACCTCGGGCGGTTCCGTAATCGAGCCCATGGTATGGATCACGCCGAGCACGGCGGCGACGATGCCGAGGGCGGGAAAGGAATCCGCTAGGATTTGCAGGGCGCTGGCGACGTCATGCTTCTCCTCGTGATGAATCTCGAGCTCCTGTTCCATGATCGCTTCGATTTCGTGAGGGCTGCTGGTGCCCAGCGTCAGCATGCGCAGATAATCGCACAGAAATTCGACGGCGTGATGATCGCCGGAAAACATCGGGAATTTGTTGAAGATATCGCTTTGCGACGGATTTTCGATATGGCTTTCGAGGGCGAGATCGCCTTTGGTCTTGGCCAGCCGGAAGACCGAATACAGGACGCCCAACAGTTCGAGATACGCATCCTTGCTGTATTTAGGCCCCTTGAGGAGCGCGCCCATTGCGCCGCCGACGCCGCCTAATACTGCTTTGCTGTTGGCGATCAGAAAACCGCCGATACCGGCGCCGAAAATGATTAGATATTCGAAGGGCTGCCAGAGAACGCCGACATGGCCGCCCATGAGCATGTACCCGCCCAAAACGCAGCCGAAGACGACAACGGTGCCGATGATGAAGAGCATTCTTTCCCCTTAATATTTCCCCAAGAGAGATTGGGCATTAACGCCTTCTAATGAGGTATCGATATACTTTCCTTGACGTTCACGCACAACGTTGAAATGGCCGACCGGAAAAAGCGCGGATTACAAAGTGATTCTCCTTGTTGCTTTTGCGGCGATCATAATAGTGCCACTCATTATTAATTTTAGGCGGGAAAGCATACTCACCCCTCTCGTCTACCGGACCATCCCTAACGGCGTTACGAGGAAACCGACTGAAGGTAAAAAAGCCGGATTACTTTGACATAAAATCGTAAAAAAGCGAACGAATTAAGGCGTTCCGTGATCCATCGGCGCGGGCGACAGGCGCAACCGCCCCCGCAACGATTTTTCCGCCTCGGCGGAAATGCCGCCGAGCGACAGGCTTTTTCCCAACAGCCACGCGTCCAAAAAATTATCGTACAGCGGCGACAGGGGATTCCCCGATTGGCCCGTCGCGATCATGAAGCGGGAACGATCCGGGTCGCCGAGATCGTAAATGCCCCGAAAGCCCGGGCCGTGGCGGTTCTCGAACGGAGCCGTTTCGCTTCGGTAATAATACGCTCCCTTATTCGGCGTAAACGCCCCGCCGGCCGTCTCGCGGGTCCGATTGACCACATGTTCGATCAAGGGAACCCGGCCCAGAAAAGGATGACGGAATCGTATCCTGTGCGCCTGTCCCCACCGCCATGCGGTCGTGTCTTCGCCGTAGCGTTCCCGAAGGCGGGAAAGGGCGAGCCCCAAAGAACGGTGCAAGGCATCGGCACAACTTTCGACGATCTCCTTGGTCGTCAGGTCGTCGCACCAATCGTTTTTCCCGGTCAGTACCAGACGGATGAAGCGGGGCCGGACGGCCCAGTACTGCCCGAAATCGTCGCCCAGATCGTCGGCGGCGACGACGCGGATCAATTCGCGCAGCCACGCGTTGAAAATCAGCGGCTCGGAACGGTCGCCGCTCATCTCGCCGGTCCATTCCTTCAACAAACCTATTACCTTTATCTGCTCGGCGCTCACCGCGCCGGGCGCAAGACCGTCAAGCATCAGCGGCATGATCTCGCGGGCCATGAGCGACAGGGTGTCCATCTGAATGTCCGCCGTCGAGGCCGTATCGTGTTTTTCGCGTTCCTTCAATAACATGGCGATCCGTTCGGCCCGGTAGCCCGGCGCCCAATCTTCCGAAAGAAAGTAGGGATATTCGTCGCCGATCACGCGATTGTTGGCGTTCACGATCATCCCCGACGGCGGGTTGAAGGTTTTCGGCACCGCCTCGAAGGGGATATAGCCTTGCCAGTCATACGCCCCGGTCCGGCCGTCACGGGGCAACCAGCCGCGGCCGTTCTTGCGCACCGGCACCCGGCCTGCCGCGACGAGACCGATGTTCCCGACCCGGTCGGCATACAGGATGTTCTGCTGCGGCGCATGAAAGTGCCGCAACGCCGCGATGAAGGACGGCCAATCGCGGGCCTGGTTCAACAAGTATGCCGCCTCGGGGGTTCCGTCGTCGGGGCGCAGGAACGTCGCTTGCAGGGCGAGAATGACGCGTTGGCCGGTTGCGTCGCTACCGGTGTTTGTGTCGGCCGTTAAATCCGAAATCACGGGGCCGTGCCGGGTTTCGCGCACCTCTATCGTGACCGGCGGCGCGCCTTTGAGGACGATGATTTCGCGCCGGACCGTGAAAGCGGCGCTCCCGGTCGGCGTGAGATAGCGGCCCGGGTCCGCCGGATCGGGCGTCTCGATGAACAGGTCCGCGACATCGCCTTGGGCCGTCGTCAGCCCCCAGGCGATGTCGCCGTTTTGCCCCAAGACATGCAGCGGAAATCCGGGAACGGTCACGCCGGAGAGAGTAAGGGTCGGGGTGTCGATGCGCGCCATGTACCACAGGATCGGCATACCGAATTCGAGATGAGGATCGTTCGCCAGAATAGGTTTGCTGCTCGCCGTATGCCGCCCGGCAAGAACCCAGGCGTTCGAGGCTTCGCCGACCGGGCCCAAAATCCGCTCGACGCGCGCCAGAACCGCCGCGCCGGTCCGCGCAACCGCCGCCGTCTCCTCGGTCGCGGCGATCGTCGCCGGATCGGCTTTCGTGAAGGGCGGCCACAGGTCGCGCAACTTTTCCGCGGAGAGCTTATGCGCGAGCCTGAACCGTAAAAGCTCGCGCCGCCAATTCAGGCTCAGGCGCACGCTCATCAGTTTGCCCCAATAAAGAGACTCGACCGGGCGCCAGGGTTCGGGCCGGTAGCGCAGCGCGAAAAATTCGGGCGCCAACGCGCCGCGATGCGTTCGTAACCAAGCATTCACGCCCTCGGCATACGCCTGCAACGTTCGGCGCAGAGACTCCGGCGCATGTGCATATTGCGCTTCCGCAAGCCGGGCAAGTCCGAGGGTTCGCATCAGCCTGTCCGACTCAAGGGCCGGTTTCCCCGCGATCTCGGCCAGCCGCCCTGCCGCCAGGCGGCGGGTCGTTTCCATCTGCCAGAACCGGTCGCGGGCGTGCATGAAGCCGAGCGCGAAGTAGGCGTCTTCGTCGTGGGCGGCTTTGATATGGGGCACCCCGTCGCGGTCGCGAACGATCTCGACCGGTGCCTTAAGGCCCGTAAGGACGACGGTCCCGTCGCCGATATGAAGCACCGGCGATACCCACAGGGCGATCAGGGCGAGGACAAGGGCGGGGACGGCGACCGCTAGGCCGATCAGCCAAACCATGCCGCGCCGAAGTTTTTTCTTCATTCGATAAACAAATAAACGGTTACGTGCGCCGCAAGATCTTGGCGGCCTCGATCGCGGCGTAGGTCAACACGCCGTCGGCGCCGGCGCGCTTGAACCCGACCAGGGTTTCCATCATCGCCGTTTCGTAATCGAGCCAGCCTTGTCGGCCGGCGGCCTTCAGCATCGCGTATTCGCCGCTGACATTATAAACGAAGGTCGGCATCCCGAAGGTATCCTTGACCCGGCGGACCACGTCGAGATAGGGCAGGCCGGGCTTGACCATGATCATGTCGGCGCCTTCCTCGATGTCGAGCGCCACTTCGCGAAGCGCTTCATCCGTGTTGGCCGGATTCATCTGATAGGTTTTCTTGTCGCCCTTGAGCGCGCCGGTCGAACCGACCGCGTCGCGAAACGGCCCGTAAAACGCGGACGCGTATTTCGCGGCATACGACATGATGAGGACATCCTGGCGGCCGGTGCCGTCGAGCGCATCGCGGATCGCGCGCACGCGCCCATCCATCATGTCCGAGGGCGCGATGATGTCGCAGCCCGCTTCGGCCTGAACCAACGCCTGCTTGCACAGAACGTCGACGGTTCTGTCGTTCACGATCACCCCGTCGCGCACGATGCCGTCATGGCCGTCCGAATTGAACGGATCGAGGGCGACGTCGCAAACGATCCCGATCTCCGGTACTTTGTCCTTCACCGCCTTGATCGCCCGGCAGACCAGATTGTCCGGGTTGTAGGCTTCGCTGGCCTCGGGGTTCTTCAACTCAGGCGCGATGTAGGGAAACAACGCAATGGCGGGGATGCCGAGGTCGCGCGCGGCGACGGCGTTTTCTACTAGTAGATCAATCGTCAGCCGGTAGACGTCCGGCATCGACGCCACCGGCTCGCGTTCGGCGGTGCCCTCGATCACGAACACCGGCCAGATCAGGTCGTCGACGGACAACGTATGCTCGCCCACCATCCGGCGCAGCCAGGACGAGCGGCGCGTTCGGCGCAGGCGGGTGCGCGGGTAGGCGCCGACCGGCGGGGTGGAGCGAGAGGACATGCTTATACCGTTTCCAGGGCCTGAGTCAGATCGGCGAGGATATCGTCGATGTGCTCGATACCGATCGACAATCTCACGTACCCGTCCGTAACGCCGGAGGACATTTGTTCCTCGGGCGTGAGTTGGGAATGGGTCGTCGTCGCGGGATGAATCGCCAGGGACCGGGCATCGCCGATGTTGGCGACGTGATAAAACATCTTCAAGGCATCGATGAATTTCCGCCCCGCGTCCTTGCCGCCCTTCAACTCGAAGCCGACCATCGCGCCGTAACCGCCCTTGAGGTAGCGATCCGCCCGGCGCTTCAGTTCGCCTTCATGAAACCCCGCGAAATAGACTTTCGTGACCTTATCGTGAGCCTTCAGAAACTCGGCGACCTTTTGCGCGTTTTCGCAATGGGCGCGCATCCGCAAGGGCAGAGTCTCCAAACCCTGGATCAGTTGAAACGCATTGAACGGACTCAAGCAGGCGCCGAGATCGCGCAGCAAAATCACACGGACGCGGATAATGTAGGCGATCGGCCCGAGCGGCTTGACCGCTTCGGTCCAGACCGCGCCGTGATAGCTCGGGTCCGGTTCGTTCAGGGTCGGGAACCGGTCCTTGTTCGCTTCCCAATCGAAATTGCCGCCGTCGACGATCATCCCGCCGATCGAGGTGCCGTGGCCGCCGATGTATTTGGTGGTCGAATACATCACGACCGCGGCGCCGTGCTCGAGCGGCCGGCACAGAATCGGGCAAGCCGTGTTGTCGACGATCAGCGGCACGCCGCGTTCGCGGCCGATATCGGCGACCTCGCGGATCGGAAACACGTTCAGCTTGGGGTTCGGGAGCGTTTCGGCATAGTAACAGCGGGTGCGTTCGTCGGTGGCGCGGGCGAAATTCTCCGGGTCCGCCGGATCGACGAACCGAACCTCGATGCCGAGATCCTTCATCAGGGTGTTGTTGAACAGATTCCAGGTGCCGCCGTACAGATCGGTCGAGGACACGAAGTTGTCGCCGGTACGCGCCAGATTTAAAATCGAATAGGTCGAGGCGGCCTGCCCGGAACTGACGGCGAGTCCCGCGACGCCGCCCTCGAGGGCCGCGATTCGCTTCTCCAGCACGTCGGTCGTCGGATTCATGATCCGGGTGTAGATGTTGCCGAACTCCTTCAGGGCGAACAGATTTTCGGCGTGCTCTGTATCCTTGAACTGAAAGGACGTGGTTTGGTGGATCGGCACCGCGACCGATCCCATTGTTTCGTCGCACCGGTATCCGCCATGCAGTACGATCGTTTCCGGATTGCTGCTCTCGACAGTCACGAGACCGCTCCCTGTTTGTGATGTTGGAAAGCCCTATATACCGCGAACGCCCATGAGCGCACATCAAGATTTCAGCGACGATTTGATGATCGAGAGCCGCAACGGCGTCGGCCTGATCACCCTGAACCGCCCGAAGGCCTTGAACGCCCTGAGCCTCGATATGCTGACACGGTTCGGGGGCGCTCTCACGGCCTGGGCGGGCGATCCGGCGATCCGGGCCGTGATCGTGCGGGGCGGAGGCGGCCGGGCGTTTTGCGCCGGCGGCGACATCCGGGCCGTTTACGACGCCCATAAAAGAGGCGATCCGGCGTTCAGCCACGACCTGTTCCGCCGGGAATATACCCTCGATTATCTCGTCGGCACCTTTCCCAAACCCTACATCGCCTTCATGGACGGCATCGTCATGGGCGGAGGGTGCGGCATCTCGGTACACGGCAGCCACCGGATCGTGACCGAAAGGACCGTGCTGGCCATGCCCGAAACCGCCATCGGTTTTTTCCCCGATGTCGGCGCCTCGCATTTTCTGGCCCGCTGTCCGGGCCGGATCGGCCTCTATCTCGGCCTGACCGGAGTCCGGCTCGATGCCTCGGATGCGTTGTACGCGGGCTTGGCCGATGCCCAGGTGCCGAGTGAAAGCCTGGACCGTCTCGCGGCCGCGATCGTAGCCGGGGAAAGCCCCGAGGATGCAATCGCGGATTTCGCCGTCAAGCCATCGGCATCGGAACTCGAAACGATGCGGCCGACGGTCGACCGCTGCTTCGCCGCAAGCGATCTGGGGGGCACAATCGGCGCCCTCGAACGTGCCGCCGGGGCGGGGGAAACGGATGCCGAAACAGTGCTGAAAAGCCTCGACGGCAAATCACCTTTTAGTTTAAAACTTACCTATAAACTGCTGTCTAAGAACGATAATATTTCCATTAAAGACTCTCTGGTCACCGATTACCGGCTGAGCCGGCGGGTCATCGAACGCGCCGACTTCCAGGAAGGCGTGCGCGCCGTGCTGGTCGATAAGGACAACCGGCCGCGCTGGACTCCGGGCGCGCTCGAAGACGTCCGCGACGACGCCGTCGCCGCCTGCTTCGAGCCGCTCGGCCCGGAAGACCTGGTGCTGGCGTAAATCTATCTGCTCTTGCGCCGAGCTGACGTCGCTAGTCGCCTTTTGCGAAGGCGTTCGGCGTTTCGATATGTTCGGGCCGGACGCCGAGGCCGATCAAGCGGGCCGGAATCCGGCGCAGCACGGGAAACCGCCGCATCAGCCGCAGGATCAGGGGCGGATCGATCCGCGCGGATCCGCCGAGAACCGGCGTCACGATCCGGTTTTGCACCAAGATCTGCATCCGCTGCGTCAACCGGGCCGGCAATTCCCGGCGGCGCTGGACACGCCGAAGATCGCCCTGGGCGAGGCGGCGTTCGCGCAACGGCGCCGCCAGGATGTTGGCCGCCGCGACGGCATCCTGGATGGCGAGATTAATCCCAACGCCGCCGACCGGCGACATCGCGTGCGCGGCATCGCCGATGCAGAGCAGGCCGTCCCGATGCCAACGGTTTAGACGATCCACCCGGACGGTGAGCAAGCTGACGTCGTCCCACGACCGGAGTTCACCCGGACGCTCACCCAGAAACGGCGCACTGTCGACGATGCCGCGCCGGAACGCCTCGATGCCCCGGTGGCGGATATCCGCGAACGTGCCCTTCGGAATGACGTATCCGCATTGCCAATACTCGTTGCGGTTCAGCATGATGAAAATCCGTCCGGCCTCGAATCGGCCCATGAACTGAGGCGGATCGTCCGACGGACGGGACAGGGCGAACCACAAAACATCCATCGGCGCGCCGAGTTCCTCGACCGTAAGCCCGGCGCGGGCGCGCAATTTCGAATGCCGGCCGTCGGCGGCGACGGTCAAATCGGCCCGCACCTCGAGCGGACCGTCGGGTGTTTGCGCGCGAAGACCGGCCACGCGCCCGGCTTCTTCGATCAGGTCGGTCGCTTCGGCCTGCATATGCAGATGAAACGTCGGATAGGTGCGGCCCTGTTCGGCGATGAAGGCCAGGAAGTCCCATTGCGGCATGAACGCGATATAGCGACAGGTTGTCGGCAAATGGGAAAAATCCGCGACGGTAAAGGCTTCGCCATTGACGAAAGCGTTCAATTGGCCGGCTTTTTGGTGGGGGAGGGTCAAGAACGCCTCCAGCACGCCGAGCTCGGCCATGAGTTCCAATGTCGACGGGTGGATGGTATCGCCCCGAAAATCGCGCAGGAAATCGGCATGTTTTTCGAGCACCGCCACCTCGACGCCCGCGCGCGCCAGCAACAGCCCCAAGACCATTCCGGCCGGGCCGCCGCCCGCGATACAACACGTTACATGCCGGGCCGTCATCTCGCGCCTCCGTTTTTTTTATGCCGGGCATGGTTTGATTATTCTTCCCTTAACGACTTCCCGGTTAAATAATGCGGCAAGTGTGGGGTGATGTGACGTGGCCGTAAACCCGGAAGATATTCAGCTTCGTGAAGTCCTGTTCGAATTTTACCGCGAGGGCAACGCCGTGCGCGTCTGCGCCATCGATCCGCGTTCAAACACGGAAATTACCATGGTCGGCGCCGCGGGCTATCCGGAAGAGGTTCTCAAGCGCATGGCCATTCGCAAGCTGAAATACGTGATGGCGAAAAACATGACCAAACATTCGGGATGATTTTTTCGCCCGACGGCCGTGCCGGTTACGCGTCGCCAAATGAAGGCGAACGATGGTATAATATCGATTGGCCGCCTGACAGAAAAACATAAGTGTTAAATAAATAAATTATAATAAATCATGTTTTATAAAATAAACTATACGGCTATTATTTGCAAATAAATGGAATAGATTCATTTATTCTGACATAGCCCCTGTTATTACTGAGCATTTCGGGGGTATCGTTAAATATTAATCGCGCGCGATACGTTGTGCTCGCTTGGCATCCGAGTCCGACATATGGTATCACATCGCGGCTCCAGGACACTTTTACAAATTAATCGGCATGCCGGCTCAAACCATTGCTATCGCTTGCGATCACGCGGGCTTCGATCTGAAATCCCTGCTCAAGAAAGAGCTCGAACAGCAGGGATACGCGGTCCTCGATCTCGGCACCGACGGCGCCGACTCCGTCGACTATCCCGACTTCGCCTACGCTTTGGCGAACGCCATCAGCACGGGCCAGGCAACCCGGGGGGTCTTGGTCTGCGGCAGCGGCATCGGCATTTCGATCGCCGCCAACCGTCATCGGGAAATTCGCGCCGCCCTGATCCACGATTCCTTGGGCGCCCGGCTTTGCCGCCAACATAACGATGCCAATGTCATCTGTTTCGGCGGACGCATGATCGGCGCCGAAGTGGCCCTGGACTGCCTCAAGGCGTTTCTCGAAACCGAATTCGAGGGCGGCCGCCACGCCCGCCGGGTCGATAAGCTCTCGAACCTCGACTCGTAGAACCAACCCAGGAGAAAGAAGTAGCGCTAATGTCTGTTGCCCAAAATTCATATCCATCGGATTTTCATCATCGATTTTTCGGCGAAACGCTTTCGGCGACCGACCCTGAATTGATGAAAAGCATTCAGGATGAATTGTCGCGCCAACAAAACCAGATCGAACTGATCGCATCCGAAAACATCGTCTCGCGGGCCGTGTTGGAAGCGCAAGGGTGCGCCATGACCAACAAGTACGCCGAGGGATATCCCGGGCGGCGATATTACGGCGGTTGCGAATTCGTCGACGTGGCCGAAAACCTGGCGATCGACCGCGCGAAAAAACTGTTCGGTTGCGCCTATGCCAACGTGCAGGCGCATTCCGGCTCGCAAGCGAACGCAGCCGTGTACGCCGCCGTGATGAAGCCCGGCGAAACCTTGATGGGCATGTCGCTGGCCGCGGGCGGACATCTGACGCACGGCGCCGCGCCCTCGGTATCGGGCAAGTGGTTCAACGCCGTGCAATACGGCGTTCGCCGCCAAGACGGCATCATCGACTACGACGAAGTCGCGCGTCTGGCGCGGGAACACAAACCGAAATTGATCGTCGCCGGCGGTTCCGCCTATCCGCGCATCATCGATTTCGTCCGCTTCCGGGAGATCGCCGAGTCCGTCGGCGCGTTGTTGATGGTCGACATGGCGCACTTCGCCGGCCTCGTCGCCGCCAAGATTCATCCCGATCCGTTTCCGCACGCCCATATCGTCACGACGACGACCCATAAAACCCTGCGCGGGCCGCGCGGCGGCATGATCCTGACTAACGACGAGGCGCTCGCGAAAAAGATCAACTCGGCCATCTTTCCGGGCATGCAAGGCGGGCCGCTGATGCACGTAATCGCCGCCAAGGCGGTGGCTTTCAAGGAGGCGTTGCAGCCGGAGTTCAAGACATACGCCAAATCGGTCGCCGAAAACGCGAAAGTGCTGGCGTCCGTCATGCTCGAAAGCGGCTTCGACGTCGTGTCCGGCGGCACCGATACCCATCTGTTGCTGGTCGATCTGCGCCCCAAGAAACTGACCGGCAAAATCGCCGAAGCCAGCCTCGAGCGCGCTTACATCACCTGTAACAAAAACGGCATTCCGTTCGATCCGGAAAAGCCGACCGTCACGTCCGGCATCCGCCTCGGCACGCCTGCGGGCACGACTCGCGGCTTCGGTCCGGGCGAATTCCGGTTGATCGGCGAATTGATCGCGAAGGTCCTCGACGGCCTCGCCGCCGATCCGGAGAACAACGACTCGATCGAGGCGGACGTGCGCAATCGGGTTATCGAACTGTGCGCGCGCTTTCCGATTTACGCGACGTAAAAAACGTATGAGGATACATTAAAAATATCTGGGAAAAATACCCGAGAGAACGACCTGAAAAGGGGGAGTAACGATAATGCGGTGTCCGTTTTGTGGCCACGACGATACGCAAGTAAAAGACTCGCGGCCGACCGAAGATAATACGGCCATCCGGCGGCGCCGATTTTGTCCGGCCTGCGGTGCTCGATGGACAACCTTCGAACGCGTTCAATTGCGCGAGTTGACGGTTGTAAAGAAGGACGGCGATAAGGCGCCGTTCGATCGCGAAAAGCTTTTGCGGTCCCTCAAGATCGCCTTGCGAAAACGGCCCGTCGAGGAAGAACGGATCGACCGGGTCGTCAACAGCATCCAACGGCGGCTCGAAACCCTCGGCGAAAACGAAATTCCGACCAAAGTCATCGGCGAGATGGTGATGGACCACCTCGCCGACCTGGATCAGGTCGCTTATGTGCGTTTTGCATCGGTCTACCGCAATTTTCACGAGGCGAGAGACTTTGAAGAGTTCATAGGAACCCTGAGTGGCGAGGAAGAGAAGTAGCCCTCGAGACGACTCGAATATGCTGACGGCGTTGAGTTTGGCCCGGCGGGGATTGGGGATCGTCTGGCCGAACCCCGCCGTGGGGTGCGTAATCGTGCGCGAAGACCAGCAGGGCCGGATCGTCGGGCGCGGCTGGACCCAACCGAGCGGGCGGCCGCACGCCGAGACCGAGGCGCTCAAACGCGCGGGCCATCTGGCGAAAGGCGGGACGGCCTATGTCAGCCTGGAACCGTGCAGCCATTACGGCGAAACCGGACCCTGTACCGAAGCCTTGATCGACGCCGGCATCCGGCGCGTCGTCGTCGCCGCGTCCGATCCCGATCCCCGGGTCTCGGGAAGCGGGATCGCACGGCTCAGGGATGCCGGTCTCGACGTTCTCACCGACGTCTGCCGAGAGGAGGGGACGCTCCTCAATCGCGGGTTTTTTCTGCGGATCACCCAGGGCCGCCCTCTGATCACGCTCAAGATGGCGACGTCGCTCGACGGTAAGATCGCGACCCACTTGCGCGACAGCCGATGGATTTCCGGGCCCGAGTCGCGCGCCCATGCGCATCGGTTGCGGGCCGAGCACGATGCCGTTCTGATCGGCAGCGAAACCGCCATTGCCGACGATCCCGAATTGACCTGCCGTCTGCCGGGCCTCGAACCCCATACGCCGATCCGGATCGTGCTCGACAGCCGGTTGCGGATCGACCCGGAGAGCAAGCTGGTCCAATCGGCCTGGGTCTTTCCGCTTTGGATCGTCACCACCGCGGGCCAGGATCAAGACGCGCTCGAGGTCTTGCAAAAAGCCGGCGCCGAGGTCATCGAGCTACCGCCGGCGGCGAACGGGCGCCCGGATATCGGCGACGTGGTCAAAACCTTGGCGGCGCGGGGCCTGACACGCGTGCTGGTCGAAGGCGGCGGCGGCGTGGCCGGCAGCTTCATCGAGGCCGGGCTGGTCGACGATATCGTCTGGTTTCGCGCGCCGAAACTGATCGGCGGCGACGGCATTCCGGCGCTGGCCGCCATCGGCACCGAACGCGTCGCCGACGCACCGGCGTTTATCCTCGTCGATACTTTCAAGGCGGGCGACGATTTGATGGAAACCTATCGTCTTCGCTCGTAAAAAGGGGCCCATGTTCACCGGCATCATCACCGATATCGGCGCCGTGCGCGCCGTCACGCCGAACGGCGACATGCGCTTCGAGATCGCGACCCGCTACGATACCGCGACGATCGCTCTCGGCGCGTCGATCGCGTGCGCGGGCGCGTGCCTGACGGTCATCGAAACCGGGCCCGATTGGTTCGCCGTGCAGGCGTCCGGCGAAACGCTGTCGGCCACCACGCTCGGCGCGTGGCGCGCCGGGACTAAAATCAATCTCGAACGGGCGCTGAAAGCGGGCGACGAATTGGGCGGGCACATCGTCTCGGGCCACGTCGACGGGGTGGCGACGGTGGCCGCCGTGACCCCCGAGGGCGACTCGCTCCGCCTGAAGATCGCGCCGCCGGACGGGCTGATGGCCTATATCGCTTCTAAGGGTTCGGTCACGCTCGACGGCGTCTCGCTCACGGTCAATGAGGCCGGAAACCTGGATTTCGGCGTTAATCTGATCCCCCATACGCAAAAAACGACGACGCTGGGCGCCCTGAAATCCGGTGATCGCGTTAATCTGGAAATCGATCTGCTGGCACGCTATGTTGCGCGCTCCCTGGGTAGAGACTGACAACCGATCATGACCGCCGAAGCCTTATCATCCATCGAGGAAATCATCGACGACGCGCGGAACGGACGCATGTTCATTCTGGTCGACGACGAAGAGCGCGAGAACGAAGGCGATCTCGTCATTCCCGCGCAGATGGCGACGCCGCAGACCGTCAATTTCATGGCGAAATACGGGCGCGGCCTGGTCTGCCTGGCGTTGACGGCGCAGCGGGTCAGGGATCTCGAACTGCCGTTGATGTCACGCAACAACGAATCCCGGCATCAAACGGCCTTTACCGTTTCCATCGAGGCACGCGAGGGGATCGCGACCGGCATCTCGGCGGCCGACCGCGCGCGCACGATCCAAACCGCGATCGATCCGAACAAAAAGGCCGAGGATATCGTGAGCCCGGGGCACGTTTTCCCGCTCGAGGCGCGCGACGGCGGCGTGTTGGTGCGCGCCGGGCATACCGAGGCGGCCGTCGACATCGCCCGGCTTTCCGGCTTGAATCCGGCCGGCCTGATCTGCGAGATCATGAACGAGGACGGCACCATGGCGCGCATGCC
>JBBDTH010000020.1:0-11044 GCA_040904505.1 Rhodospirillales bacterium
CCTGCCGGACGACACCCCGAGCCATCCTTACGCGGTGGCGATGGAGGCGGCGATGCTGGCGCCGAATTCGCAAGTCAGTTTGTATCCGTGGAAGGACACGCCGGAAAGAATCCCGCTGGCGGTGCGCCATATCCGGATGTTCCTGAACGCCCACCGGCCGGATTGAAAAATACATTTAGCAGGCTGCTGAAAAAACGCCTTGGATACCCGGCCTCTCCTTCGAGACGCTCGCTTCGCTCGCTCCTCAGGATGAGGCCGGGTTGTCGAAGGATGCGTGCCCTCAGGATGAGGCAAAGGATTGAAATGATTGACCTCATGCTGAGGAGCGCAGCGTCTCGAAGCACGAGGTCAATCATGATCCGATCTACCGGGGCAACGTCACCCGGGCGCGCAGGCCGCTTTGCGGGCGGTTGATCAGCTCCAGCGTGCCGCCGTGCGACTCGATAATGGACAGGGCAATGGCCAAGCCGAGGCCGATGCCGCCACCGCCACCGCCACCGCCACCGCCACCGCTACTATCGATGCCGTCGGTACTTTGCTCGGACGCACTCTCCAGCCGGTAAAACGCCTGAAAGACCTTCGTCAGTTCCTCGTCCGGGATGCCGGGGCCGTCGTCGTCCACGACGATCTCGACCGCCTCGGGCGTTTCGGCGATCGCGACCCGGGCGGTCTTGCCGTATTTGAGGGCGTTGTCGATCAGGTTGATGAACGCCCGTTTCAAGGCCGCCGGCCGGCAGTCGAGAATGACGGCGGGCGCCGGCGCCATCGCGACGGGCAGGCCGGCGTCGGTCATGTCCTGAACGATGCTGTCCAGGATCGAGGTGATATCCGTGCGCCGCCGTTTTTCGGCCTGTGCTTCGTCGCGTATGAAATTCAGCCGTTCGCCGATCATGCGTTCCATTTCCTCGACCGTCGAAAGAATTTTCGTCCGGTCTTCCGAGTCGGGAAAGGCTTCCGCGCGCAGGCGCACCAAGGTGAGCGGCGTGCGCAGATCGTGCGAAATCGCGGCCAGCATGTTGGTGCGGTTTTCGATGAGCCGCTTGAGGCGGGCCTGCATGCGGTTGAACGCGCGCGAGGCCTGGCGCATCTCGGCCGTGCCGATGTCCGTGAGCGGTTCGGCATCGACGTCCTTGCCGAGCCGTTCCGCGGCCCGGGCCAGGGTATCGAGCGGCACGGTCACGCGGCGAACCGCCCAGACCGAGGTGACGATCACGATGACGGCCATGATCAGCATCGGCACGAAGAACGGCCAGGATTTGGCGGGCCCGGTGTCGGGCAGCGACGCCGCGAAGGAAAGCCATTGTCCGTCCTTCAGGCCGACGGCGACGGTCAGGCCCTGCCATCCGCCGAAGGTGTGGCGCAAATGGCGGAACGGCGGGCTATGCATGGCGCGGCCCGCGCCCGGTTCGGAAAGCGCCGCCGGCGTCGGCGAAACGCTGACGCGCAAGTCCCGGTCCGAACGGCGGGGCAGCCGTTCAGCGATGAACTCCTTGATGATCGCGGCGGTTTCTTCGCCGCCGGTATTTTCGGCACCCTCGGCGGGCCGCGCCGAGAGCGACACTCGGAACGTCGGATCGCTGAGGCCGGTCACGAGCCGGCCTTGCCAATCGGCGGGCACGTCCTCGACCAGGCTGGTCAGGTTGACGATCCGCAACGCCGTGGCCAGCCCGCCGACGGCCCGAACCGCCTGTTCGCGGTCGCTCGCGTAAATCCAGGCGCCGATCAGGTGCGAGACGATCAAGCCGCTGAACATAATGAGCAGGGTTTGACCGAACAGGCTTTTGGGCAGGAACCGGCTCATGCCTCCCTCACGTCGGGCGTGAACACGTAACCGCCGCCCCAGACGGTTTTGATGATCTTCGGATCGCTCGGGTCGCGTTCGATTTTCTTGCGCAACCGGCTGATCTGCGTGTCGATGCTGCGGTCGAACGGTATGCTCGCGCGGCCCCGCGCCAGGTCGAGCAGTTGCTCGCGGCTCAGTACCCGATGCGGGCGCATCACCAGCGCCAGCAGCAGATCGAATTCCCCGGTGCTGAGCGCGATCGTGACCCCGTCGTCGCGCAATAATTCGCGCGCCTCGGTATCGAATTCCCACCGCTCGAAACAATATTTTTTTTTCGTGTTCTCCGGCGTTTCGGCCGCCGGATCCATCCGGCTTCGGCGCAGAACGGCCCGGATGCGCGCGATGAGCTCGCGGCCGCCGAACGGCTTGGCCAGATAGTCGTCGGCGCCCATCTCGAGGCCGACCACCCGGTCCACTTCATCGCCCTTGGCCGTCAACATGATGATCGGGGTATTCGAGGTGTTCCGGATGCCGCGGCAGAGCGAAAGGCCGTCCTCGCCCGGCAGCATGAGGTCGAGCAGGATCAAGTCGATCCGGCCGTCGGCCAAGGCCTTATGCATGGCGCGGCCGTCGGCGGCGGCGCTGACCCTAAAGCCGTCCTTGGACAGGAGCCGCGATACGAGGTCGCGGATCTCCCGGTGGTCGTCGACGATGAGGATGTGCGGCGCGGTTGTCATGGCCTCATTTTAGACCGTGTTTTTAAAAGTGCCCGGGAAAATTGTGACAGAGTTTTTCAAGGGGCGGCTTGGTCATATCCGGTCACAATAAAGCCCTTTTCGGAAAAACTTCGGAAAAACCTTTGCCCTCAAATGACTGCCATCGCGACAGTCCCGTCGCAATCACGTTTGAGGAGAACACTCATGAAAACCCAGAGCAAATTTTTAACCCTCGCCGCCGCGGCCGCCGTTACGGGCCTCGTCGCGCTTCCGGTTTTCGCCGATCCGTCGGGCCATCAGGGCGGCCACCAGGGCGGTAATAAGGCTGGCGCGCATTCGATGCAGGGCCAGGGCATGGGCAAGCACAGTGGCAACAAAAACGCCATGCAAGATCGGAAAGCGGGTATGTTCAACCGCTTTCAGGATACCGACGCGTTGAAGAAGACGATCGGCATCACCGAGGATCAGGAAGAAGCCTGGGCGACCTACGCTAAGGTTCTGAAGAGCACGGTCGACACGATGCGCTCCAAACATGAAGGCGTCGACAAGTCCGCCGTTCGCGCGATGTCGGACGAAGACCGCCAGGCCTTCAGAACGGCCATGCAAAAGCAGGGTCAGGAGACTCATGCGACCCTGAAAGCGGCGGCCGATAAGCTGATCGCGTTCCTTGATGACGAGCAGAAGACGAAAGCCAAGCAGACGCTGCCCGGTCTCAAGGACCATGCCGCTGGCCAAAAGCACGTCGGCAAGATGGGTGGCGCTAACATGCGCGGTGAGATGGGGACGCAGAGCGGCTCCACGCACCAAGGGCACTAAGTCCAGCCCGGTGGGATGGCGGGCACCCGCGCGGTGCCCGCCGGCCTCCCGCCCAAGACCACGCTCAAGAGGATTATCGAGAACATCCCGCACGATGCCCGCAAGCAGACAGAAGGAGTTTCCGACATGATCACGCGACGAACGGCCCTGACGGCGCTTCTCTCGGCGGGCACAGCGGCTACGGCGGCAACGGCGGGATTTTTAAGCGGATTTCCGCGCCTGTCCTTCGCCGACGACACCGGCACGCCGAACGAACTGAAGATTCCGGCCCTGGATACCGGCACGGTTCGCAACGGCTCACGGGTGTTCGATCTTCATTTACAGCAGGGCAGTACGCAATTTCTCGCGACCGGGGCGCCGACGCCGACGCTCGGCATCAACGGCGGCTTCCTAGGCCCGACCCTTTCGATGCAAAACGGCGAGAACGTCGTTATCAACGTCACCAATCGGATCGGCGAACCGTCGACGCTGCATTGGCACGGCTTCCATGTCCCGGCAAAGCACGACGGCGGGCCCCATCAGGTCATCGAAAACGGCGCGACCTGGAGCCCGGCCTTCGAGATCAAGCAGAAGGCCGCGACCTTCTGGTATCATTCGCACATGCATCACAAGACCGGCGAGCAAGTGTATCGCGGCCTCGCGGGCCTGATCGTCGTCGAGGACGCGGAAAGCCTGAGCCTCGATCTTCCCAAAACCTACGGCGTCGACGACATCCCGCTGATCATTCAGGACCGGGCCTTCAACCGGGACGGCACCTTCCGGTACGTTTCATCCATGCACGATGTCATGATGGGCATGCAGGGCGACACGATTCTCGTCAATGGCACGGTCAATCCGTTCCTGCACGCGAAAACGCAAAAAATCCGCTTTCGCATCCTGAACGGCTCGAACGCGCGCTTTTATACCTTGGCCTTTAGCGACGGCCGCCGCTTTCAGCAGATCGCGACCGACGGCAGTTTCCTGTCCGGGCCGGTGGAAACGGACCGCATCGTCCTGGCGCCTTCCGAGCGCGCGCAGATCGTGGTGGATATCGGAACCGACGGCCGGCCCCTCAAGCTGGTCAGCCTTCCCGGCGAAACCCAGGGTGGCGGCATGATGAGCGCGATGGCAAACCAAAGGTTCGACATCATCGAGATCAGGCCGGATGCCGCCTTGAAAAGCTCGCCCGCCGTGCCGGGGAAACTGACCGATCTGCCGCGCCTGCGCGCGCAAGACGCCGTCAAGACCCGCCGCTTCGTTCTGGCGATGGGCATGGGTCCCGGCATGGGCGGCGGAGGCGGGGGCGGTGGGTTTACCATCAACGGCCGGTCGATGGACATGAAACGGATCGATGAGAGAGTCAAACTCGGCGATACGGAAATATGGGAAATCAAAAACGACTCGCCGATGACCCATCCGTTTCACATTCACGATATCCAGTTTCAAATTCTCGATCGCAACGGCAACCCCCCGGCGCCCGGCGAGCGGGGGCTAAAAGACACGGTCCGGGTCCACGGCGGCGAAACCGTGCGCGTGATCGCCCGGTTCGAGGACTATGCCGATCCGGATCATCCGTACATGTATCACTGCCACATCCTCGAACACGAAGATGCCGGCATGATGGGCCAGTTCGTCGTCGTTTGACCGGGTAAGCCGCCATCGATATCTTTTCGTCACCAACCAGGAGTTCAATTATGTCCGCTAAACGTCTCTTCATCATCCCGCTCGCCGTTCTCGCCGTCGGCACCGGCGCTTATTTCATCGGCGACAGATCCGGCAACGCACAGGAAGCATCCCATTCCGATCATACCCAGCATGTCGCAAATCCGGTAACGGCCGTGCCGACTATGCCGGGGCAGGAGGTTTTCGGCGCGATTCAGGAGATCGTGAAGATTCTCGATGCCGATCCCGCCACCGACTGGTCGAAGGTCGATATTGCGGCGCTGCACCGCCATCTCATCGACATGGACGAGGTGACCATGCGCGCCAAGGCGGCCGCGCGACCGCTGCCGAACGGTGCCGAGTTCACGGTTACGGGAACGGGCCGTACCGTTGCGGCGATCAAGCGGATGGTGCCGGCCCATGCCCGTGAGCTCGCCGCGCTCGGCTGGCAGGCCGAGACCGTGGAGCTTTCCGACGGTGTGAAGCTGACCGTCACCGCGGCCGATCCCGGCCAGGCGGTCAAGATTAAGGCGCTCGGGTTCATGGGGGTCATGGTTCAGGGCGCCCATCACCAGCCCCATCACCTGATGATGGCGAAGGGCGGGTTCAAGCACTGATGGTTGGCCGAAGAAGAAACCCGCGCTTTCGGCGCGGGTTCCCGCCCCGTTCGACGGAAGGTGGGGATGACACCTTCTTCGGGCCGATTTAATCGGCCCATTTAATTCGGATACCGCTATACTCATATTCATATTCCCGTGTCTCGATTAGCCTGCCGGGAACCCCGTGCAGACCACCGCGAACGCCGACGTCATGTCTAGATTCTTCCGCAACCGCGCCCTGCAAGCGATGATTCTATTCTATGCCGGTTTCTGGCTGTGGGCGGCCGTTGCACCTATCCACCGTTTCGACTGGTTTCTCGAAAACCTGCTTGTGTTTGCTGCCGTCCTCGGTCTCGGGCTTGCGTACCGCAGACACCCGTTGTCGAATCTTTCCTATCTGTTGATCGTCGTTTTCCTGGCACTGCACACCTTAGGTGCTCACTACACCTATTCCGAAGTCCCGCTCGGGGCCTGGTTCGGTGAAACTCTTGATTTCGGGCGCAACCACTATGACCGCGTCGTTCACCTGTCCTTCGGCTTGCTGATTTCCTACCCGCTATGGGAGGTTTTCTTCCGCCACAGCAATATTCGCGGCTTCCCGCTCTACTTCCTTCCCTTCGCTATCGTTGCCGCTGCATCCAACATCTACGAGTTTCTGGAATGGTGCATCGCGACGATTGTCGCGCCGGATGCGGCGATGGCCTTTCTCGGCACCCAGGGCGATGTTTTCGACGCACAGAAGGATACCGGCCTCGCCATTATCGGGTCGATTATATCGCTGACGGCGATCGCGCTGATCGGCCGGCGAGCCTCTTCCGAAGCGGCATCTTGACGGTTTGAGGGTCAGCCTTATTCCGGGTCTTCATGATTACTTGATCGACGAACCGGACGGGTCGACCGGGGTTGAAGGCCATATCAGCGACAGTCAAGAATGAGGCAAACTGACCCACGACCCGGCTGCGGCGGGACGAGCCTAAAACGTCCCCGACAAGGATAAAAAAAGGGCCGCCCCCGAACGGAGGGTGGCCTCATTTCTGCCGAAGAACAATTCACGTTGCACCCGTCACGGCTTCGGATTTTCGATCGGCCCGCTGCGATACGGGAAGTTCTTGTATTTCATGTCCGATCTGACATGCGGGGTGGGGACGACCTTCTTCGGATCGATCCAATCGGCCCATTTGAAGCCCTCGATCACTTTGGTTTGGTAGCTTTCCTCCAGCGGCCGTTCGAAGACGTCGTTGATGTGCAGCCACTGCTGATAGCGCAGCAGGTCTATTTGATAAGGTGTCGGATTGCCCTGTACCTTGATCGCCTGCTTCAGCGCGATGACTTCCTCGCTCGAAATTTTAGGCGTCCAGGTAATCGATTCCGGAAGCACGACCGGCTCTCCCGGTTGATTGTTGACGCCCTTCTTCCAGGTGGCGAGGACCGCCACATCGGTATCCTCGCGATAGAGCAGGATGGCGTGGCCGTAGTCCGGGCTCTTGAAGTAACCCAGGTTTCCGTACTGCAGCCGCGCCCCCGTGAGGAATGCCACCGCGTCCGACCAGCACGGCGACGGCCCGGAGATACCCCACAGCACGGTGCGGTCGATGATGTCGTCGGGAAACAAAATTTTGAACGCGAGCTTGGCGGCGCCGGCCGCGTGGGAGGTCCCCTCGCAGTCATGGCCGTGGAACTTGATCATGTCCTTCAGCGTGACCGTATAGGTGCGGCTGTAATACCGGCCCGCGGTACCTTTGGTGGCCAGAACCTGAAACGAGGGCGCGTAAGGCTTGGCCAGCATCGGCGCGTACCACGTCGGCGACCGGTCCACCGGATCGTGATCCGTCTCGATGAAAATGTTCTTGCCTTGGATATAAGTCGGTTCGCCGGCGAAGGCGGGTGCGCTGAAGCACAGGGCAAGCGCCAAGACGAAATAGCCGAGTTTGTTCATGCAAACCTCCGAAAATTTTTTAAATATCGAGTCAAATAAAGGCGCGCCCGTCCGGACGCACCCGAAACGTAAAGCGTTTCGTAACGGGGCGTCGTTGATTCAAGTCAAGCTCCGGGAAATATTCGGTCGTGCCCCGGCTTGCCTCATCTTGAGGAACCCCTCAAACGCATGCGTTTGAAGCAAAAGGGCGTCTCGGATAGAGACGAATCTAAAACGCCATCGAGAAGAATAAAAAAGGACCGCCCCCGAACGGAGGGCGGCCCTTTCCACGAGTGATCTCACGAGAGAGATCAGGAAGAATAGTACATCTTGAATTCGACCGGATGGGGGGCGTGTTCGAAGTTATAGATTTCCTCCCACTTCAGGTCGAGGTAGCCGTCGATTTGATCATCGGTGAAGACATCGCCTTTTTTCAGGAAGTCGCGGTTGGCGTCGAGCGCCGTGCAGGCTTCGCGCAGCGAGCCGCACACGGTCGGCACTTCGGCGAGTTCTTCCGGCGGCAGGTCGTACAGATCCTTGTCCATGGCGTCGCCCGGATGGATCTTGTTCTGAATGCCGTCGAGGCCAGCCATCATCATGGCGGAAAACGCCAGATACGGATTGGCGAGCGCATCCGGGAAACGGACTTCGACCCGCTTGCCCTTCGGCGAGTTGGAGAACGGAATCCGGCATGAGGCCGAACGGTTGCGCGCGGAATAGGCCAGCAGCACCGGCGCCTCGAAGCCCGGGATCAACCGCTTGTAGCTGTTGGTCGTCGGGTTGGTGAAGGCGTTGATGGCTTTCGCGTGCTTGATGATGCCGCCGATGTAGAACAACGCGGTTTCCGACAGATCGGCATAGCCCGAACCGGCGAAGGCCGGCTTGCCGTCCTTCCAGATCGATTGGTGGGTATGCATGCCCGAGCCGTTATCACCCGCGACCGGCTTCGGCATGAAGGTCGCCGTTTTGCCGTAGGTATGCGCCACCATGTGGGTGCAGTATTTGTAGATCTGCACGTTATCGGCGGCGCGCACCAGGGTCGAGAAGGCGAGGCCGAGTTCGTGCTGGCTGGGCGCCACCTCGTGGTGGTGCTTGTCCATGGTCAGGCCCATTTCGAGCATGGTCGAGACCATTTCGGCGCGCAGGTCATGGGCGGAGTCGACCGGCGGAACCGGGAAGTATCCGCCCTTGATGCCGGGGCGGTGGCCGACGTTGCCGCCTTCGTCGAAGATCTTGCCGCTGACGTAGGGGCCTTCGTCGGAGTCGAATTCATAAAAGCAGCGGTTCATGGTGACGTCGAAGCGCACGTCGTCGAAGACGAAGAATTCGGGCTCCGGGCCGAAGTAGGCGGTGTCGCCGATGCCGGTGCCGGCGAGATAGGCCTCGGCCTTCTTGGCGACGGAGCGGGGATCGCGTTCGTAGCCTTGCCCGGTGGTCGGCTCGATGATGTCGCAGTTGACGATCAGGCACGGCTGGGCCGCGAACGGGTCCATGACGGCGGTCGAGGCGTCGGGGATCAGCGTCATGTCGGATTCGTTGATGGCCTTCCAGCCGGCGATCGAGGAACCGTCGAACATGATGCCGTCCTCGAACGAGTCTTCATCGACGAAGTCCGCGCACATGGTCAGGTGCTGCCACTTGCCGCGCGGATCGGTGAACCGCAGGTCGACAAAGGGAATGTTGTCGTCCTTGACCGCCTTCAGAACGTCTTGAGGCGTTTTGCACTTTAAAGTCATCTCTGATCTCTCCCTTACTCTCTCTCGTGATGGTGAACGTAAATTTAAAGAATGCTTCCGTTGGGGGTATGGGCGTTGGGTTTCAGGCGTTGGAGTTACAGGGCGTCCGTCCCGCGTTCGCCGGTACGGACCCGAATGGCGTCTTGAATGTCGGAAATGAAGATTTTGCCGTCGCCGATGCGTCCGGTATGCGCGGCTTGCTGGATGGCTTCGACCGCCCGTTCCAACTGGGAATCGTCCACGACGACCTCGATCTTCACCTTGGGCAGAAAATCGACCACGTATTCGGCCCCGCGGTAAAGCTCCGTATGGCCTTTCTGACGGCCGAATCCCTTGGCTTCGAGGATGGTAATGCCTTGCAGGCCGACTTCGTGCAGGGCTTCCTTCACCTCGTCGAGCTTGAAAGGTTTGATAATGGCTTCGATCTTTTTCATCGTTGAGTTTGACCTTTTTTTCGTTTTCCCGGATCGGCCTGCCGTTCAGACCATGCCGGCAAATGCCTCCATACGTTTTCGCACGCGGGACAGGTATGTCCGCGTCCACGCGCTCACCACTGCAGGGGCCATGCCACTTTGTAATCTGACACTTTATATTTAAAAATCAATTCATTAAACGATATATATGATGCTGTATCATAAGTTCGCCGCGGGGGTGATCTGCTTAAAAATTAAGCACCTGCCTATTTCTTGTGTGGCGGTAATTAGGCAAGGACGATATCAGGCGCGGACGATCTAGGCGAGGACGTCTTAGGCGAGGACGTTGCGAATACGCCGGGCGGCTTCGCGGATGTTCTCCTCCGAGTTGGCGTAGGAAAACCGGATGTAGCCCTCGCCGTAAGAACCGAAGCTGGTGCCGGCGATGGTGGCGACGCCGGCCTCGTTGAGCAGCTTGTTTTGAAGTTCCTGAGCGCCGAGGCCGGTGCCCGCGATATTGGGAAAGGCATAGAACGCGCCGCCGGGCTCGATGCAGCGAAAGCCCGGGATATCGTTGAGTTCCTGCACGATGACCTTGCGCCGCGTTTCGAACGCCGCGACCATCTCCATGACCCGGTTTTGCGGGCCCTTGAGGGCCTCGATTCCGGCGTATTGGGTGGCGGCGTTCACGCACGAATGGCAGTTGATGGCGAGCCGGGTAACCGGCTCGACCAGGCGTTCGGGCCAGACCGAATAGCCGAGCCGCCAGCCGGTCATGGCATAGGTCTTGCTCCAACCGTTCAGCAGGATCAGGCGCTCCTTCAACCGTTCGTAGTTGAGGAAGCACACGTGGGCGCGGTCGTCGTAGAGGATGCGATCGTAAATCTCGTCGCTCATGACTGCGACCCGGGGGTGCTTGTCCAGGCCGTCGACCAGCTTGTCGACCTCGCCGTAGGGAAAGACGCCACCGGTCGGATTGGACGGGCTGTTGAGGATGATGAGGCGGGTTCGCGGCGTGATCCGCGACAGCACCTCTTCGGCGTCGAACGCGAAGCCGTTCTCCTCGCGCAAGGGCATCGGCACAGCCGTCGCGCCGCTGAAGTTGATGACGGACTCGTAAATCGGGAAACCCGGGTTGGGATAGATGATCTCCGCGCCCGGCTCGCCGAACATCAGGATGGCGAAGAACATGGTGACCTTGCCGCCCGGCATGATGACGATCCGGGTCGGATCGACGACCACGCCGCGCCGGTTGGCGATGTCCGCGGCGACCGCTTCGCGTAAGGGGAGGATGCCGTTCGCCGGGGTGTAGCCGTGATGGCCGTCCCGGAGCGCCTTGACGGCGGCCTCGACGATGTTCTCGGGCGTGGTGAAATCGGGCTGGCCGATGCCGAGGTTGATGATGTCGCGGCCTTGTTCCTCGAG
>JBBDTH010000021.1:0-10813 GCA_040904505.1 Rhodospirillales bacterium
TCATCGCCCGGCTCCGCCAGGGCGATCCAGTTTTATAATGCTGGATGCCCCGGGCTAACGCCGGGGCATGACGGTATGGAGGGCGTCTCGAAGGATGAAGATATAACCGGAGAATTGAAGCAACCGGGGTTTAGTGCGTCTGCTTGGCGATGCTTTCCTGCTTCGCCATCCACTTCAACTCTTCCTGGATGACGGCCACGTGATGATCCTGCGGCTCGGTTCTAAGGACGCCTTCGATGATCGTGCGGCGCACGGCGAACGGCATGCGGTGCAGGTTCTCGAGCATCATGAATTTGATGCTCGGGCGCACGGTGCGCGATAGCATCAGACTCAACAGCAGCTTCTTGCGGATATCGTGGCGCAGGTTGCCGGCCTCGGTCAGAGCGAAGAATTCGGTCACGAACGCGCGTGGCGCGATGTTGCCGTGCATCAGGGCATACAGATTCTGGCGCAGGGCGATAGTGTATTGCTTGCGCGTTTTGAGAATATATTGCGAGGTCGAACGGCGGACCGCCGCGATCGCGGACGGATTGAATGCGTTTTCCTGCACCAGATCGATGCACTTGCGCACCAATGGATGCTTGGTGGTTTGGCCGACGAGGTCGACGACGCCGGCGATCAATTTGTTCTTCGGCCCCAACGGGCTCAAGCGCACGGATGCCGCCAAGGCCATCGGCGATTCCGGATCCTGCGTCGCCATCACCGCCAAGGCCAGCGGATCCTCGAACCCACTGAGATCGAGGTTGGCATTGATCAGGTTTTCCGGAATGAGAATGCGGTGTTCGTCGCCGGGAATACACAGCGGCGCGCCCGTTTTATAACTTTCCTTGATCTTCAGGGCCGTCTGCAGCCCCTGATTGGTAATCCCGAGTTGCCCCGCCATTGTACGACCCTCGCCTTTAACCCACGTTTTGAACCACGGCTTCGACCGATTTTCCGGGTCCGTTGTCCCCACACCCGCGTCCGGAAGGCCGTATCGTGACTCCGAAATGGATACCAAGTTCTTAACGAACGCCCCCGCCGGCGCGGAAATCGCAAACGCCGGCGGCACGATGGCCCGACCCTGAGGCCCGGTCCCGGTGTGCTTTCCAGCGGATTTTAATCCCACACCGCCGAGGCGCAACCCCTTTTTGGGTTTATGGGCGCTTATAGACACCATATTTAGTATTCCGAAACAGGGCCCCCGCCGAAACGCCCGTGAATCCGGGGCTTTGGGGACAAGCCGAAAGACGAGTCAGATCAATGGTTTAGGATTCAAAGTAATGAGCTCATAGGTTCAGGTCGAATCCGGCCCATCATTCCCGCGAGTCAATAATTCCTAGGCATGAGTCAAGGATTTCTCATGAAAAAGCACCGGTCGGTGCGAAGTATCGAAATCAAGCGCAAGGACTCATTTTCCCGGTTTTACGGAGTCCGATCCCGGAAATACTGAGTCAACGCTTTGAAATGACTCTTATTTTTTGCGGTGAGGCCGGACCGGAATATCGGTATAGAACTATTGAACTACAGAGTCGGATGAATCGAAACCTATCGGCCGGCGATTACTGATTCTATAAACACCAAATCATGTGGATATTATATTGACATGGCACTTCATCTATTATATTCGGAATCAGTCGCGGCGATTCTGGGAAGAAAATCAGCCGGACACGGATGGGCAAAAGGGGGCTTTCAGTGCGGGAATTCCAACCAAATCAACAAAGATTCGGTCGTCGGAGAGCCGTCGTGATGAACGCCGTCGTAAAATAGGATTGATTTCATGGCTGTGACCTACCCCTACCTTCAAAACAATCAAAACGTCGGTTCCCGGGGGGGTAGTGAAAAGATCTTTACCGTTATCCATGTCGAGCGCACCGCGCCCGAGGCGATCTGCTTCGATTTGATCGCCGCCAAGGACCAGCGGAACGCCAACGAGGCCGCCAAACGGCTCTTTCCGCACAGCACGATCCTGCGGGTCGCGGCCAAGGAATCGGCCGAAACGGCCTATCCCGATGCCCGCTTCATCAAGGGCGAGTTTCACCCGGTCAAGCGAACCGAAGAACTGGCCTGGAACGACGACTAATAATACCGTCTTTCGGCGCCCGAAAGACCGCCGACCCGGCAATTATTGCCGGGTCCGGCACATCCTCCCCACCCCCGCCTGGTGCATCCGGCCGCTTTCACGGCTGATTTCCGCACGTTCCGGCGCGACCGCCCCTGGCACGGCGATTGCTTGAAAATCCCCGGGAACAGGCCGCATCGGGTTTCGAAACCGCGGTCCCGGACCCAATCAAACGCGGCAGCAAATGCCGAATAAAAAAGCGGGGAAGGAGCGGCCATCGATGATGTTTTCGGACATCACTGCATCCCCAAACGCCGCCGGCAGTCGCACCGAACCGCCGGACGCGCAACCGCGCGTGCCCGCCTTCCCGGCATCCAAAAAAAACAAACCGAACGGAACGGAGAAGCGTCAATGAACCACCATGCCCGATCGAGCCCGCCGGAACCGGCGGACGATCCCCCCGACAGCCTCCTCGACGGTCCTCTCGCGTCAGCATCGACCGCGATTGTCCCGTTCGAGCCGCCCGGCCTGCCCGCGTCCGCCGAACAACCAAAAGCCGACGAGATCGACCGGGACCTGCTGGAAATTTTAGGATCGCGCACTGTTCGGCACATCTCGCCGCGCGCCATGGCGGAGCTTGCGCTCGATCTCTACGCCGCCGGCTATCTCGCTTGGGAAGAGTACGCCGTTCTCGCGTTCCAGTCCGAACTGCAACCGGCCTTCAACCGGACCATCGGCGCCTTGACCGGCCGCAAGGCCGAACCCGACCGGCCGCGCGACTACATCACCATCTGGGAAACTCGGCTCGCGTTCGAGCTCAAGCACAATCGGCGCAACCGCCTTTTGGTCGAAAACGCCAAAGGGATCGTCGAATTCCTGAGGGGGCTCGAGCGGCCGCTGAAATTGGTCAGCTAGATCGGATCATGATCTGCTCTAACCGTTCACGTGCAGAACCCAGCTGCCGCCGATCTTCGCGGCCCGGATATCGGCCTTGATCCGGCTCTGCTGCGCTTTCGTGAAAGGCCCGACCAGGACGCGCAGCACGCGCTTGCCCTTCGGCGCCGCCGCCACGATTTTAGGCTCGAGTGCCGCGGCCTTTTTCGCCAGGCGCCGCGCGTTCGCCGCCACGGAGAAACTGCCCAGAACGTAGTACAGACCGGGCCGCGCCGTGGCGCTGTCCACCGCCGGTTCGCGCTTTTCCCGCATCGGCGCCGGGCTCTGACGAACGGTGCGTTTTGGTTTTTGAACCGTCGCCGGCTTCGGCGTTTCGAATTCCACGACCGGCTCGAAGGTTGCCGAGGTATCGTCCGTTGCCGCTTTGGCGTTCACCGTGCCCGTAATCGGCTTTTCCCGAGCCTTGACGGTATCGACCGGCACCGGCCGGGTGGAATGAGGTCGCGATAACCGTTCCTTGAATTGAGCCTTGTCGACCGGCTCGATCGTGCTCGGCGCCGCCGGCGGCGGCGGCCGCGACAACAACCCCGAACCGCCCTCGGCATCGGCGACGCGTATGCCCCCCTGGGAAACTTGGGGGTTTTTATTGGCCTCTCCGATACCTGGTAACGGGATCGGTTCGCCGGGGGCGGTTGCAAGGGCCGGACTGTCGGCCGGCGACGCTGTATCGACCGGCGATGTTTCGGCGACCGAAACGGGTCGTAAAAGGGGTTTCGAAACGGCGGCGGCGACATCGTCAACGGTTAAATCGTCAAAACCGGCCGCGTCATCCGAGGCATCCGCCACCTGAACGCTTCCGCCCGCGGGTTCCCGGCAGACCGACTCGCCCTTGAACACGCGCCACAACGCGCAATCCCGCTGCGCGACGGTGGAGATACCGTGATCCGAGACGGATTTTTCGGTCGTCAGCAAAGAAATACCGTCGATCGCCCAGCCGGCGATCGTCACGCCGACCGGCAGTCCGCATCCGGACAGGAAGACGGAAAGCAGCATCATGACGCCTGTTTTAACGACGGCTTTCCGCATCTGCATGGTGCTATCCCCTAGGCCCGACAACGATTTTTGTTGTGCTAGCCCAGGATTAGCCCGCCACGGCTTAACATTTCCTAAACGCGGGACCGATTTTTATAGGGTTTACAAGGCATTAAAATCGCTTCTTACATCAGGAGTTGAACGTCATGAACGCGGTCCGCCTGATCGTCATCCCATGTATTCGGCCTTTTCGCCCGGCACCGGCGAGGCCTGGATCGCGCCCTTGGCGGTAACCTTCTCGCGCCCGCCGCATTTTTCGACCAGCGCGCTTTGATCGCGAAACGCCTTCTCGTCGGTTTCCTCCGGGTCGAGCATGGCGCGCAGAATGCCGTCGTATTCTTTCAGCACATCGGCGTGGCCCGCGTCGCCGGCCACGTTGTCGAGCTCCTCGGGATCGTTTTCCAGATCGAACAGTTCCGGTTCGTAGCTCACGTAATGAATGTATTTGTACTTGCCCTTGCGGATCATATACGCCGCCCGGTCCGCGCCGGAGGCGTAATATTCGCTGAACGCCACCCGTTCGGGATCGCCGTCGCCATCGGCAAGGCCGATCAGGGATTTGCCGGGCAGCTTTTCCCGCTCCGCGACCGCGCCGTATCCGATGACGTCGAGCACCGTCGGGCCCACGTCGATCAGCGTCGCCGGCGTCGCCGACACCTTGCCTTCGGGAACGCCCGGCCCGGCGACGATCATCGGCACCGCGGCGGCCTCCTCGTACATGTTGCTCTTGCCCCACAGGCGGCGCGAGCCCAGGGCCTCGCCGTGATCGGTGGTGTAGATCACGATGGTATCGTCGCGCAGGCCGCATTCGTCGAGGCACGCGAGCACCTTGCCGATATTGGAATCCAGGTAACTCACGCAGCCGTAATAGGACGTCATCAACACGCGCTTGCTTTCCGGCGTCATAAAGTCCTCGTGGTTGCGCGAACGCTGCAATTTATGAATCCACGGATGCAGCGGCGCGTCCGGATCGCTCATCTTCGGCATCGGAAAATCGACCTTGGCGTACAGATCGTAAAATTCCTGCGGCGCGATGTGCGGCGGATGCGGGCACACGAACGAACACATCAGCGCCCACGGCGTGCCGTTCTTTTGCGTGCCCTTCTCGCGCAGCCAGGCGCAGACCCGTTCCATGATATCGTTATCGTATTTGGTGTAGGACGATTCGCCCGGGCCGATCCGCTCGGCGGTCTTGCTGCGCTTCAGGGGCGGCGCCATCGGGCGCTTAACACATCCCCGAACATCGCCGATGCCGCCGTCGACGTTCATCGGAATGATCGATTCCTCAAAGCCGACCGGATCGTCGTCGGCCCTGAAATGCAGCTTGCCGACGGACGTCACCCCGACGCCCCGTTCGCCCGCCATGTGGTGCCAGCTTTTGACCCGGCCTTCATAGCCGTGCGAGTTGTCCCAATAGTGCGTCTCGTGTACGTAGCGCCCCGTGGCCAGCGTCGCGCGCGCCGGCACGCAGATCGCCGAATTGGTGTAGGCGGTGGCGAAGCGGGTGCCGCGCGCCGCCAAGGCGTCGATGTTCGGGGTCTTGATGAAGTCGTGCCCGTAACACCCCGTCACCTTCTGCTGGTGCTGGTCGGACATAATATAAAGGACGTTCGGCGCGGACATGGTTTTCTCCCTTTCTCTCCCTGCTCTTGGCCTTGTATTCGGGCCTTGCGTTCGGGCCTGGTGTTTGGGCCTTGATTTCAGGGGCTTATCCGTTGCCGAAACCCCCTCTAGGCCGCCCCGTTACGGGGTCTTGCAAGTTTAGGGCATTTATCGTTCACTAGGCACCTTCAATCGCACTTTCGGGCACAACCAGCACCATATTCTTGGGGATTAGACCATCGGGAGGAGACGCCGTGGATAGCTTCGCCAGCTTTAAGAAGAAGAAACTCGGAAACAAGGAAGTCGGCTATTACAGCTTGCGGGCCGCCGAAGCGGCCGGGCTGAAAGGTGTCGAGAATCTGCCGCATTGCCGCAAAATCCTGCTGGAGAACATGCTCCGCAAGGAAGACGGCGAGATCGTCACCAAGGAGGCGATCCGGTCCTTCGTGAAGGGCGATCCGACCACGGTGCCGTTCTATCCCGCCCGCGTTTACCTGCACGACCTGTTGGGCCTGCCCTTGATGGTCGAGCTCGCCAGCATCCGCGACGCCATGGTCGCCGCCAAGGCCGATCCCGCGCTCGTCAACCCGACCATCCCGGTCGATCTCATCATCGATCACTCCCTGATGGTGATGTATTCGGGCAACGCCGAGTCGCAGGCCAAGAACGAGGAAATCGAATTTCAGCGCAACCGCGAGCGCTTCACCCTGGTGCGCTGGTGCCAGAAGGCGTTCAAGAACTTCCGCGCCATTCCGCCCGGCAAGGGCATCATGCACCAGATCAACGTCGAACATCTGGCCAAGGTCGTCTGGCTGAACGAGGATGGCGATATGCCGGTGGTCTACCCCGATACGGTGCTCGGCACCGACAGCCACACCCCGATGGTCAACGGCGTCAGCGTCGTCGGCTGGGGCGTCGGCGGCATCGAGGCGGAAGCCGCGATGATGGGCCGCAACGTCAGTTTCTCCGCGCCCGACGTGCTCGGCATCAATCTGTCGGGCTCGCTCAAGCCGGGCGTGACCGCGACCGATTTGGTGCTCACGATCACCGAGATGCTGCGCAAGTACGGCGTAGTCGACAAGTTCGTCGAATTCTTCGGCGCCGGCCTCGACAACCTGTCCGTGCCCGACCGCGCGACCATCTCGAACATGGCGCCGGAATACGGCGCGACCTGCGTTTACTTCCCGGTCGACGATCAGACCCTGCGCTATCTCAGGCTCACCGGGCGTACCGACGACGAGATCGCGCTCGCCGAGGCCTATTCCAAGGAACAAGGCCTGTGGCGCGACGACGGCGTAAAACTGAACTTCACCGACACCATCGATCTCGATCTCGATACCGTCGTGCCGTGCCTGGCCGGGCCGCGCCGCCCCGAGGACCGGGTCGATCTCGACAAAGCCACGGCGTTGTTCAACGACGCGGTCACGGGCTATTACAAGGTCGATGCGTCCAAGGACCGCAAGATCGCGGTGCCGGGCGAGGACTTCACGCTCGACGACGGCAGCGTCATCATCGCCGCCATCACCAGCTGCACCAACACCTCGAACCCCGCGCTGGTGGTCGCCGCCGGGCTGCTCGCCAAGAAGGCCGTCGAGAAAGGCCTCAGCCGCAAGCCGTGGGTGAAACCCTCGCTCGCGCCGGGATCGCAGGTGGTCGGCGACTACCTGAAAAAGGCCGGCCTGCAGCCGTACCTCGACAAACTCGGCTACAACATCATCGGCTACGGCTGCACCACCTGCAACGGCATGTCCGGCCCGCTGTCCGACAACATAACCAAGGCGCTGAAGGACAAGGACCTGGTGGCCTGCGCCGTTCTATCCGGCAACCGCAACTTCGAGGGCCGCATCCACCCGATGGCGCGCGCCAACTTCATCGCGTCGCCGCCGCTGGTGGTCGCCTACGCCTTGGCCGGCTCCTTAAAGGTCGACATCACCAAGGATGCCCTCGGCAAGGATAAGGACGGCAAGCCGGTATACCTGAAAGACATCTGGCCGACGCCCCAGGAGGTGCAGGCGGCGGTCGAATCGAGCATCTCGCCCGAAATGTTCCGCACGCGCCGCGCCGAGTTGTTTACCGGCGGGAAGACCTGGGACGATCTGTCGCCGGGCGACGCCCTAACCTACGGCTGGCAGGCCGACAGCACCTACATCCGCAAGCCGCCGTTCTTCGACGGCGTCGGGCCGACCCCGCCGGGCATGCACGACATCAAGGGCATGTACCCGCTCGCCCTGCTCGGCGATTCCATCACCACCGATCACATCACGCCCTCGGGCGCGATCAAGCTCGAAAGCGCGGGCGGCGTCTATCTCACCGGCCACGGTGTCCCCGAGAACGACTTCAACTCGTATGGAACGAGACGGGGTAATTTCGAGATGGTCTCGCGCGCGACCTTCGCCAACATTCGGCTGCGCAACGAAATGCTGGACGGCGTCGAGGGCAGCTTCACCAAGCTGATGCCGGACGGCAAGCAGATGACCATCTTCGATGCCGCCAACGAGTACCTCAAGCGCGGCGAGCAACTGGTCATCGTCGCCGGCAAGGAATACGGCTGCGGCTCGTCGCGCGACACCGCCGCCAAGGGGCCGAAACTCCTCGGCGTGAAAGCCATCGTCGCCGAGAGCTTCGAGCGCATCCACCGCTCCAACCTGGTCGGCATGGGCGTACTGCCGGTGCAGTTCATCGACGGGGTGACGCGCAAGACGCTCAAACTCGACGGCACCGAAACTTTCGATCTGACCGGGCTCGAGAACGAGCTCACGCCGGGCATGGAGATCACGTTCACCGTGCACCGCAAGGACGGTTCATCCGAATCCGTGCCGGTGCGGCTGCGCCTCGATACCGAGGACGAGTGCGTGACGGTCATGAACGGCGGCATCCTGCCGTTGATCCTGCGCGACTTCACCAGCCGCGCGGCGGCGTAACGGTGGCCCTCATCCTGAGCGCGCGCCTCTCCTTCGACTGGGCTGACGCCCGCTCAGGATGAGGCGCGCAGGCGAAGGATGGGGTAAGAAAATCAGAGCATAAAGAGAGAGGCCGGTTCTCAGGAACCGGCCTCTTTTTTGATTGTCGAGAAATAAGCCCGCAAAAAAAACTTCCCCTTCGTCATGGCCCGGCAACAGCCCGGGCGATCCAGAACTCTTTTATTACTGGACACCCCGGGCGGAGCCGGGGTGTGACGAAAATGGAGATACGTCATCACTGCATCAGCAGCGATTATGCCTCTTTCTTGATTTCCTTCGGCAAATCCAGCTTGAGGTGCAGCTCCTTGAGGCGCTTGGGATCGACCGTGTCGGGCGCGCCCATCAAGAGATCCTGCGCCTGCTGGTTCATCGGGAACGCGATGATTTCGCGAATGTTCGGCTCGTCGGCGATCAGCATGACCATGCGGTCGATCCCCGGCGCCGAGCCGCCGTGCGGCGGCGCGCCGAACCGGAACGCCCTGTACATACCGCCGAAGCGCTGCTCGACGTCTTGGGCCGAATACCCCGCGATCCCGAACGCCTTGACCATGATGTCCGGGCGGTGATTCCGGATCGCGCCCGAGGACAGCTCGACGCCGTTGCAGACGATATCGTATTGGAACGCGAGAATATCGAGCGGGTCCTTGGTTTCGAGCGCCTCGAGCCCGCCTTGCGGCATCGAGAACGGGTTGTGGCTGAACTCGATCTGACCCGTGTCCGGGTTCAGCTCGTACATCGGGAAATCGACGATCCAGCAGAAGCGGAATTGGTTTTGCGCGCGCAGGCCCAATTCGTCGCAGATCCGCTCGCGCGCGATGCCGGCGAACTTGGCGGCATCGGCTTCCGGCGCGCACACGAAAAACACCGCGTCTCCGTCCGCCACACCGGCGGTTTCCTTGATCGCGTTCGAGCGCTCGGCCTCCAGGTTGCGCGCGATCGGGCCTTTCGCCTCGCCGCCGTCGAACACGATATAGCCCAGGCCGCCCGCGCCCTCCTCGCGCGCCCAGTCGTTGAGCTTGTCGAAGAAGCTGCGCGGTTTCGCCGCCGCCCCGGTGGCGGGAATGGCGCGCACGACGGAGCCCTTCTCGATGTTTTTCGCGAACAGGCCGAAATTCGAGCCGCGGAACGGCTCGGTCACGTCCGACATAATAAGAGGATTCCGCAGGTCCGGCTTGTCGCTGCCGTATTTCAGCATCGACTCTTTATAAGGGATGCGCGGGAACGGCGGTTCGGTCACGTCGGCCTCGGAGCGGAATTCCTTGAACACGCCCGAAAGAACCGGCTCGAGCGCGGCGAACACGTCGTCTTGCGTGACGAACGCCATCTCGAGATCGAGCTGATAGAACTCGCCGGGTGAGCGGTCGGCGCGCGCGTCCTCGTCGCGAAAACACGGCGCGATCTGAAAATACTTGTCGAAGCCCGAGACCATCAGAAGCTGCTTGAACTGCTGGGGGGCTTGCGGCAACGCGTAGAACCGGCCCGGATGATTGCGCGAGGGCACCAGATAGTCGCGCGCGCCCTCGGGCGAGCTCGCGGTCAGGATCGGGGTTTGGATCTCGATGAAGCCCTGGTCGGTCATGCGCCGGCGGATCGAGGTGATCACTTGCGAGCGCAGAATGATGTTCTGATGCACCTGTTCGCGCCGGAGATCGAGGAAGCGGTAGCGCAGGCGCGTCTCCTCGCCGAATTCCTGATCGCCCGCGACCTGCATCGGCAGCACGTCGGCGGCGCTTTCGACGTGAATCGCCTCGATCACGACCTCGATCTCGCCGGTCGGCAGGTTCGGGTTGATCGTGTCCTCGGTGCGCTTGACCACCGTGCCCGTGACCGTGAGCACGCTTTCGGGCCGGGCTTCTTCCGCGATCTTGAACAGCTCGCTCGAAACGTCGATCACGCACTGGGTCAGGCCGTAATGATCGCGCAAATCGATAAAGAGAAGATTGCCGTGGTCGCGCTTGCGGTGCAGCCAGCCTGACAGGCGGACGGACGCCCCGGCGTTCTCGATCCGAAGCTGATGGCAGGTATGGGTGCGGTAAGGATGCATGCGGCGCTTTCCGATGGCGGTGATGACGGGACGAGACGATAGGACGGCGCGAAAAGCGCACGATCCGGCCCGTTTTGTCAAGGCCTTGGGGGCGATATCCCGCCGAAAGTTGCCGTAATCCCTTATTTCACCGGCAGGGTACGGGCGTAGGTCAGCGCATCGACGGCGTCCTGCAGCGGA
>JBBDTH010000022.1:0-10682 GCA_040904505.1 Rhodospirillales bacterium
TGAACGAGGACGGCACCATGGCGCGCATGCCGGATTTGGTGACGTTCGCGCAATTCCACGGCCTGAAGATCGGCACCATCGCCGACCTGATCGCGTACCGCATCAAGAACGACCGCTTCGTCGAACGCCGGATGGAGAGCACCTTCGAGAGCCTCTACGGCGGCACCTTCACGATGTATCTTTACGTGAACAAGGTTTCCTACGTCGAACACGTGGCGCTCGTGAAAGGCGACCTGACGGCGGACGGCCCGGTTCCGGTGCGCATGCACGCGCTTAACGTGCTTGAAGACGTTCTCGGCGATACCAGCGCCGGCAAGGCCAGCGACCTGCATCAGGCCATGCGCATGGTCGGCGAGGCCGGGCGCGGCGTGATCGTGCTGCTGCGCGAGCCGAAGCCGACGGCCGTTTCGGCCCGCTTGCAGACGAAACAGGGCGGCCCCCGGACCGGTAAGGTCGAATTGCGCGATTACGGCGTCGGCGCGCAAATTCTGCTCGATCTCGGCGTCACGGACATGATTTTGCTGTCCAATACCCGGCGCACGATCGTCGGCCTGGAAGGCTACGGGCTCAAGATCGCCGAACAACGGCCGATTCCGCCGTTTAAAGGCAATAATGGCGAGGACGACCATGGTTAAGCCGGAAAAAATTCTGCTGATCGAGGCCCGCTATTACGAGGATATCGCCGATGCCATGGCGGCCGGCGCGATCGCCGTCATCGAAAAAGGCGGGTATGCGTACGACCGGCTTTCCGTACCGGGGGTGTTCGAAGTGCCGGCGGCGGTCAAGTTCGCCCATCAGGCGCGCGAGCCGTATGCCGGGTTCTGCGCCATGGGATGCGTAATCCGGGGCGAAACGGACCATTACGAACACGTCGCCCGCGAGGCGAGCCGGGCGCTCATGGATTTATCCGTCGACGACACCATCGCGCTCGGTTTCGGCATTCTGACGTGCGATACCCGCGAGCAGGCCCAAGTGCGCGCCGCCCTCGGCGGGCGGAATAAAGGCGCGGAAGCCGCCGAAGCCTGCTTGCGCATGATCGAGCTGAAACGAACGTTCCATCTGTCGCCGCAATAACCTCACGGGAAAATATTCTTATGCCGGAGACGGGCGAAAAAAGAAAAAAAAAGGACGGCCGTCAACGCAGCGTCGCGCGGCTGGTCGCCGTGCAGGCGCTCTACGAGCGGGCGGTCCGGAACGCCGACGTCTCCGATGTTCTGGCCGAATTCCTGTCGCAGCGCTGGCAGGGCGCCGACGAGGAAAACCCGGCCCCCTTGGCCAAGCCCGACGTGCGGTTCATGGGCGAGCTCGTCCGGGGCGTCTCGGAAAAGCAGGGCGATCTCGAATTGCTGATCGGGACCGCACTAGAGCCCGAAATCGATTTCGACCGTTATGAAGTGCTGTTGCGAACCATTCTCCTCGCCGGCGCGTATGAATTGCTGGAGCGCCCCGATGTGCCGCCGCGGGTCGTCATCAACGAATATCTCGACGTGACCCATGCGTTCTTCGCCGAACGGGAGGCCGCACTCGTCAACGGAATCCTCGACAAGCTCGCCCACAAGCTGCGGCCCCAGGAGATGGCGGCGAGAGCAGGGGCGTAACGTGGCGAAGCCTCCCCCCAGACCTAGCGAGGGACCTAGCGAGAGACCCGGCGAGTTCGATCTCATCGCCACGTATTTCGCTCCGTTGGCGGCGGATGCGCCCGGCGCGCTCGGCCTGCGCGACGACGCCGCCGTGCTGGCCGTCGAGCCCGGCCGAGAAATGGTCGTCACGACCGACACGACGGTTGCCGGGGTGCATTTTTTTATTGATGCAGAACCTGAGGAAATTGCTCATAAGATATTGACGGTAAATGTTTCTGACTTAGCGGCCATGGGCGCGGACCCGATCGGCTACGTGCTCTCGACGGCCCTGAGCGACGCGCAAGATTCGGCCTGGCTTGAGCGTTTTTCCAAGCGGCTTCACGCGACTCAACGCCGGTACGGGCTGTCCCTGTTCGGGGGCGATACGGTCGCGACCCCGGGGCCCTTGACCTTGACGATCACCGCCTTCGGCACCGTGCCCGCGGGCCGGGCGATCAAACGGTCCGGCGCCAAGCCCGGCGATACCGTGTATGTCTCGGGAACCATCGGCGACAGCGCGCTCGGTTTGGCGGCGCTCAAGAAGTCGCCGCCGGGCCCCGCGTCCGGCCTTTCGGTGGAGCATCACCAAGCGCTGATCGCCCGCTATCGCGAACCCCAGGCCCGGATCGATCTCGGCCGGCGCTTGCGCGGGCTGGTCCACGCCATGGCGGACGTCTCCGACGGCCTCGTAGCCGATCTCGGGCACATCTGCGAGACCTCCGGAGTCAGGGCCGCAATCGATGCCTCTTGCATTCCCTTGTCCGACGCCGCGCAATCCGCTCTGCGGGCCGATCCCGCCTTACTCGATACCGTTCTCGGGGGCGGGGACGATTACGAGCTGGTTTTTACCGCGCCGGGCGAATCTAAAGCCGAAATCGCGCGCTTGGCCGATACTCTGGATCTGGCCGTCACGGCCATCGGAACGATCGGTGCCGGCGCCGGAGTCGCGATTTGCGATGCTTCGGGAAAAGAAATAAACTATAAAACAACAGGTTACAGGCACTTTTGAGTCGCATGCGGAATTTTATGCACACATCCGACGAACGCCGCGCACATAGTCCCGCCGAATTGCCGGGCACTAGGGCATGACTGCGCCATGAAAAAGCTGATGATCGCCGTAGTTCTGATCGTGATGGTGGCCGGCGGCACCGTGGCGGCGCTCAAGTTCATGAAAATCGGGCCCTTCGCCGAATCGGGGAAGACCGCCGACAAACAGGCGAAACCCATCGAACCGCCCCGGTTTATCGATGTACCGGCCTTGAACGTCCCGCTTTTCGCGGACGATAAGGTTGCCGGGATCGTGTTGGTGCAGTTGAAGCTGGAGGCCATCGGGGCGGCCAACGAAAGGAAGATCAATCATTTGCTGCCCCGGATCAACGATGCCTTCCTGAGCGAGCTGCATACGTTTATTCCCAGACTTTTACAGAAAACTCAAAGGCTTGACGTGTTTATCCTGAAGAAACGCCTGCAAATGGTCTGCGACCGGGTTGTCGGAAAGGGCGTCGTCAGCAACGTTTTGATCCAAACCGTCACGAATTCGGCAAATAAGTGATTCAAAACTGGACGTAAAGCGCCCGTTTGGGTATCAGAGCGCGACTTAACAATAAGGAATGAACGAGGGACACTCGAATGATGACCGATCTCCATATTGCGATTATTGCCTGCGGCGTTTTGGCGCTGCTTTACGGCGCCTACGCCATCCGCGCCGTTATCGCGGCGCCCGCCGGAAACGAGCGCATGCAGCAAATTGCCGCGGCGATTCAAGAAGGCGCCAGTGCGTATCTCAACCGACAATACCGAACCATCGCCCTGGTCGGGGTCGTGATCGGCATCCTCCTGGGATGGCGTCTCGGCATTCCCGTCGCGATCGGCTATTTCATCGGCGCGATCCTCTCGGGTCTGGCAGGCTATATCGGCATGAACGTCTCGGTGCGCGCCAACGTCCGCACGGCCGAAGCCGCCCGCTTGAGCGGCCTTGAAGGCGGCCTCGATATTTCGTTCAAATCCGGCGCCGTCACCGGCATGCTGGTGGTCGGTCTCGCGCTGCTCGGCGTCACGGGCTATTACATCGTGCTTCTGAATATCTTCGATACCACGACGCCGGCGGGGATGCGCCATCTGCTCGAAGCGCTCGTCGCCCTCGGTTTCGGCGCGTCATTGATTTCCATCTTCGCCCGTCTCGGCGGCGGTATCTTCACCAAAGGCGCCGACGTCGGCTCCGATCTCGTCGGTAAAATCGAAGCCGGCATCCCCGAGGACGACCCGCGCAACCCGGGCGTGATCGCCGACAACGTCGGCGACAATGTCGGCGACTGCGCCGGCATGGCGGCCGACCTGTTCGAAACCTATGCCGTAACGGTCGTGGCGACCATGCTGCTGGGGGCGATTTTCTTTACCGGCCACTCGCAGACGCTGATGATGGTTTATCCCTTGGCTATCGGCGCCGTTTGCATCGTGGCCTCGGTGATCGGCACGTTCTTCGTGAAACTCGGCGCCAACAAAAGCATCATGGGGGCGCTTTATAAAGGCTTTATCGCTTGCGCCGTCATTTCGGCGATTCTGATTACCGGCCTGACCGGCTGGCTGCTGCAGTTCGATCTCTCATACTCCATGGCGGGCCGGGCGATCACCGGAACTCAGCTTCTGATCAGCGCCTTCGCCGGCCTTACCGTCACCGGCTTGATCGTCTGGATCACGGAATATTACACCGGCACGCCGTACCGCCCGGTGCAAAGCGTCGCCAAAGCTTCCGTAACGGGCGATGCGACCAACATCATTCAGGGGTTGGCGATTTCGATGGAAGCGACGGCCCTGCCGGTCATCGTGATCTGCGGCGGCATCATCGTTTCGTATATTTCCGCCGGGTTGTTCGGCTTGGCGGTCGCGGCGACGACGATGCTCTCCATGGCCGGTATCGTGGTGGCGCTGGACGCCTACGGTCCCGTAACCGACAACGCGGGCGGCATCGCCGAAATGGCGGACCTGCCTCAAGACGTGCGCGACACCACCGATGCCCTCGATGCCGTCGGCAACACCACCAAGGCGGTGACCAAAGGGTATGCGATCGGTTCGGCGGGCCTCGGCGCGCTCGTGCTGTTCGCGGCCTACACCCAGGACCTCAAGCATTACTTCCCGAACGTGGAGGTGACTTTCCGCCTGGAAGATCCGTACGTGGTGGTCGGCTTGTTCATCGGCGGCATGCTGCCGTTCCTGTTCGGCTCCATGGGCATGATGGCCGTGGGCCGCGCCGGCGGCGAACTGGTGGTCGAAATCCGCCGCCAGTTCAAGGAAATTCCCGGCATCATGGAAGGCACCGGCAAACCCGAATACGCCAAGTGCGTCGACATGCTGACCAAGACCGCCATCAAGGAAATGATCCTTCCCTCGATGCTGCCGGTTCTGGCGCCGGTCGTGATGTATGTCGTGATCCTGTTGATCGCGGGTCAATCCGCGGCCTTCTCCGCGGTCGGCGCGATGTTGCTCGGCACCATCGTCACCGGCCTGTTCGTCGCCATTTCGATGACCTCGGGCGGCGGCGCCTGGGATAACGCCAAGAAATACATCGAGGACGGCAACTACGGCGGCAAGGGGTCCGACGCCCACAAGGCGGCGGTCACCGGCGATACGGTCGGCGATCCTTACAAGGATACGGCCGGCCCGGCGATCAACCCGATGATCAAGATCATCAATATCGTCGCCATCCTGTTGCTGGCGATCCTCGCCGGATAAAATGCGGAATGGGCCGCCTGCCTCGAACGGGGCGGGCGGCTTATCCGTCTTGTAAATGACGCGGATTAATTATTGGGCTTGCTTGTTGAGGCCGCCGGTAAACCGGCCGACGTTGCCGACGACTTGTTCGATCAAAGTGAATTCCTTGCCCTTGGTCGGTGTCGTGCGCTCGACGATCTGAACGTTGCGGCCGTCTTTCATATCCAGGTTTTCGACTTTTTTGACGACGCCTTTGTCATCGAACCGGACGATCACCACCTTGCGCTCCAGAACTTTCGGTTCGAAAAAGGCAAAAGAGGATGTTTTCGAGCTGATGTAATACCAGGCTTCCTGATCGAAAACGGCCTTGCTTGAGGGGGACCCGAGAATTTCCTGCACTTCCTGACGCGTCATCTGGCCGGCCTTCACCTCGGAAAGCTTTTGTTGGTCGAGAATGCTGCCGTGAACCGCGAGGCGGTCCGTGCAGGATGCCGCGGCCGAAACGACCAGAGCAAGCGTCATGATCCGGAACGCCGAACGCTTGATGCGATTGAAAGGAACCCTATTTAACGGCATTAGGCCTACCCCCAATTTGGCCCCGAAAAAATTTCCTGGGGCCCCGGTAGTCAATTCGCGATGCGACCGTGTTGTTATGCGCGCCGGTTTCGCCTGAAAGAGGTAGGATACATGGCATTTCGCCCCCGGCGTTGTCAATGCATGCTCGGAGAGAACAGTGAAAGTCCTTGATTTTTTACGAAAATCACCGGAAAAGACGGCCGCCCTCGGCCTCTATCGGACATGCGTCGCGCAGGCCCGCCGGCCCGGATTCTACCGCGAGCAGGGAGTCCCCGATACCGTCGACGGCCGCTTCGACATGATCGCGATACACGTTTTTCTGGCGTTGTACCGCCTCAAGCAGGACCGTCCCCGCACGGTCGGACTCGCCCAGGAACTGTTCGATCTGATGTTCGCCGACATGGATCAAAACCTGCGCGAACTCGGCGTCGGGGATCTGGCCGTCGGCAGAAGAATCAAAAAAATGACCTCGGCTTTTCAAGGGCGTATCGTGGCATACGAGACCGCCTTGACGGCGCCGCCCGAAACGTCTCGGTCGGCATTGATGGCGGCCCTTAAACGGAACCTGTTTCGCCATTGCGAACCCGCGCCTGAAATTCTGGCGGCGATTGCCGGGTATATCGACACCCAAGCGGGAATTCTGTCCCGGCAATCCGTCGATGAATTGATGCAGGGCACGATCACGTTCGGCGGCGATCTTCCTCTTGCCCTACAAAGCGCGCCGTAGGATTTCAGGCCATGACGAAAAACATCACCCCCGAATCCCCAACGCCGGAATTCTCCAGAATCATCGAGGTCGACCGGTTGGCGGACGGAGAAACCAGTCTATCCCTCGAGGCGAACGCCGAGGAGCGCGCGCGGCTGGCGAAAAGGCTCGATTGCGAAGATATCCATTGTCTAACCGCAAAGCTTTCGATCGATTACCGAAAATCGAAGGGGGACATCCGCATCGAGGGACGGTTTCACGCCGAAATCGTGCAACCGTGCGTCGTGACGCTGGCGCCGGTGCCGGCGACGATCGACGCGTCGGTGATTCGCAATTTCAACATTCACCTGAACGACGAAGACCAGGGCCGGGACATCGACCTCAATGCCATCGAGGACGACGAGCCGTCCGAACCGGTCAAATACGGTATAATCGATGCCGGAGAGGCCGTCGCCGAACAATTGGCCCTCGAAATGGACCCTTTTCCGCGGGCTCCCGGGGCCGAATTTACCGGCGTTTCCGGGGATTCCCATCGGGATTCTCAAGGGAAAGACCGGAATTCCGGGCCTTTTGCCGCTTTAGCCCGACTCAAGGAGCGTTCCGAAAATAAACGCTAGGTTCTTGCCGGGGCCCTGAATATTGGTTATCTAGTCGGGCGTTTTCATGCCCATGCTAAAACTTTAAACAACGAGGACACGCCAATGGCCGTGCCAAAGAGAAAAGTTACCCGGTCCCGTCGCAATCAGCGTCGTTCGCACGACAGCTTAAAGGCTTCGGCTTATCAGGAATGTCCTAATTGCGGTGAGCTGAAACAGCCTCATCACATCTGCAACGCTTGCGGTTTTTATAAAGACCGAGAGATTACCGAAGCTAGCGACGCCGCTTAAAGGGCTTCCTGGGATACGGGGGTAATCTTCTTTTGTCGAACCGCCTGACTCTCTCATTGGACGCTATGGGGGGCGATAATTCGCCCAACATGGTGATTGCTGGCGTCAACACGGCGCTCAAGCAAATGCCCGATGTAAATTATTTGCTGTTCGGCGACCGGGAAAAAATCAATCCGGTCCTCGAAAAATTTCCGAGGGTCGCCGAAGTATCGCGCATTCATCACACGGATGAAGTCGTGACCAACGATACGCAGCCGGCCATTGCCTTGCGGGCGGGCCGGAACTCGAGCATGCGCCTTGCCATTAACGCCGTAGCGAACGGCGAGGCCGACGGCATCGTCTCGGCGGGCAATACCGGCGCGCTCATGGCGATGGCGAAATTCGTTTTGAAAACGCTGCCCGGAATCGACCGCCCCGCGATCGCCGCTTCCCTGCCGACCCAACGCGGCGAGACGGTGATGCTGGATCTCGGCGCCAACGTAATCTGCACGGCCAATCATTTGGTCCAGTTCGCCGTGATGGGAGAGGTGTTCGCGCGCAATGTTTTGGGCAAGGGGGAACCCTCGATCGGAATTCTGAACATCGGCGTCGAAGGCGTGAAGGGCAACGAAGCGGTCAAAAAGGCGGCGGCGATTCTGCAAGAATCGAGCCTGCCCATCCGTTTTTACGGTTTCGTCGAAGGCGACGACATCGGCGCGGGCACGGTGGATATCATCGTCACGGACGGTTTTACCGGCAACGTGGCGTTGAAAACCATCGAGGGAACCGCGAAAATGTACACGTTTTTCCTAAAGCAGGCGCTTTTGGATTCCTTGCCCGCGCGTTTCGGGGCGCTCCTGGCCCGGCCTGCCTTGACCAAGTTACGTGCCCATCTCGATCCGCGCCGGTATAATGGAGCGATGCTGTTGGGGTTGAACGGCATTTGCGTCAAAAGTCACGGCGGAACGGATGCCTTCGGCTTCGCCAATGCCATCCGGGTCGCGGTCCAACTCATTACCGAAGGCGTTAACGAAGATATTAAAAAAGACTACGGCAAACTCGGAGAAGTCATGGCTCAAGAACAACACCACGTGGTTGCCAACGGATGAGCATACGTTCCGAAATTATCGGGTGTGGCTCTTATCTTCCCGAACGCATCGTCACCAATGAAGAGCTGGCGAAATCGCTCGACACCTCCGACGAGTGGATCGTTGCGCGCACGGGGATCAAGGAACGGCATATCATCGCCGACGGCGAACTGACCTCCGATCTCGCCTACAAGGCCGCCTACAACGCCATCGAGCACGCCGGCGCCAACGCGGCCGATATCGATCTCGTAATTCTCGCGACGACGACTCCGGATAAGACATTCCCGGCAACGGCGACGAAAGTACAGTCGATGCTGGGATTAAAAAACGGCGCGGCCTTCGACATTCAGGCCGTCTGTTCCGGTTTTATCTACGCGCTGTCGATTGCCGACAACTTCATCAAGGCCGGCCAGGCGAAATCGATCGTGGTAATCGGCGCCGAGGCCTTCTCCCGCATTGTCGATTGGAAGGACCGCAGCACCTGCGTTTTGTTCGGGGACGGCGCCGGCGCGGTCATGGTCCAGGCGTTCGAGGATACGTTACCCGTCGATCCGGCCGATCGGCTCGGCAACAAGCACCGCGGCATTCTCTCGACCCATCTGCATTCGGACGGCAAGCATACGGAACTTTTGCACGCCGACGGCGGCCCGTCCTCGACCGGAACCGTCGGCTACGCCCGCATGGAAGGCCGCGAGGTTTTCCGTCACGCCGTCGCGAATCTGGCCGCCATCGTCGACGAGGCCCTCGAAGCCAACGACCTGCAGTACGAAGACATCGATTGGCTGGTGCCGCATCAGGCCAACAAACGCATTATCGACGGCACCGCCCGAAAACTCAAAATGCCGCTCGACCGAGTCATCGTGACCGTCGATAAGCACGCCAATACGTCGGCGGCCTCGATTCCCCTGGCGCTCGACGTTGCGGTCAAGGACGGGCGCATTCAGCGCGGCGATCTGGTTCTCATGGAAGCCATGGGCGGCGGATTTACCTGGGGCGCCGCGCTGGTCGGCTGGTAGGCCGATAAGGGCGGCCGGGCGCACGCGATTTTTTCCGAATCATTTTACTTCTCAAATGGTGTGAAATTCATCTTTCATCCCTTTGATATTGACGCATCTTTCCGGGAACGATAGGCTTTATCCGATCCCGGGAGGATAGGGTTAAACAAAGGAACTGACTGATGAATAAAACGGTCACGCGTGCGCAACTTGGTGAATCGGTTTATCAGGAGGTCGGACTTTCCCGTAACGAATCCGCCGATCTTCTGGAGTCCGTTTTAAACTTGGTTTCGGACGCCCTGGCGCGCGGCGATACGGTAAAGATTTCATCCTTCGGCAGTTTTTCCGTGCGCCAAAAAGGTCAACGGATCGGCCGCAACCCCAAGACCGGGGAGGAGGTGCCGATTCTGCCCCGCAAAGTTCTGGTCTTCAGGCCCTCGCAAGTCCTTAAAAACCGAATTAACGAACAACGCCGGCCCGGGCCGATCGCATAATTATGGCTGTTCCGGCTGAGAATCAGGTTTCTGCCCGCCGCGGCAAGAAATCGGCGGCCGCGTTCCGGACCATCAGCGAAGTCGCCGCCGAACTCGATTTGCCCCAGCACGTGCTGCGGTTTTGGGAATCCAAGTTTCCGAGCGTCAAGCCGCTCAAGCGCGGCGGCGGGCGGCGGTATTACCGCCCGGAAGACGTCAACCACCTGAAACAGATCCGCAAGCTCCTCTACGACGAGGGCTACACCATCAAGGGTGTGCAAAAACTCCTGCAAAAAAACGGCGCGAAACCGGTTGCGCTCGAAACCAAGGCCGAGGCGGACAAAAAGCCGCTGGCGGTGATCGCCGAGACCGTCGCGCCGGTCTCGCCGGGCCTCGATCCGGCGATGCGGCAATCCCTCGAAGCGGCCCTCAAGGAGCTCGAGAGCCTGCGTTCGCTGCTCAAGGCCTCTAAACCCTGATCGAGTATGTCTCGGTTTGAAATTCGGAATGGAATGCCCATCCTTCGACGGGCTCAGGATAAGGCATTCCTCATAATTTCCCATAACCTCACCCTGAACTTGTCGAAGGGTGAGGTCTAAACTGAGGCACAAACCCTGATCGAGTCTAATTGCACCGCCCGGGCCCGCCGCG
>JBBDTH010000023.1:0-10646 GCA_040904505.1 Rhodospirillales bacterium
CAGAAATTCCTCTTGAGGTTTCCGATGTTCGCATAATGAGCTTACATAAGTCTAAGGGATTAAGCTCGCCCATTGTAATTATTGCTGGTTGCATTGAGGGGTTGATGTCCATTCAGCCTGATTCGGATTTAACTCAAAATGAAAAGAGAGCGATTATTGAAGAACAGCGTCGTTTGTTCTTTGTTGGTGTAACGAGGGTAAAATCTAACTTGGCTTTAAACAAGCCTGGTACTTTGTACCTTACTTCTTCAAGATATTGGCCCCAAGCAGATGCATTGGGATCTGGTGTAAAGCCAGCTATCATTCGGCATGGTTTAGCTCAATTTAATGCGAGTCGTTTTTTGAGTGAATTAGGGCCGAGTGCTCCAGCGCCAGAATCTGCTTAATTTTTTAATATAGAGTTTAGTGGATTCTTAAGCCGGCTTGCTGGCCTTCTCGGGATGGATCGTGATGCCGTAGCCCGGGCCGGCGACGGTGAGGCGGCCGTTCTTGAGGGTTTCGCCCTCCGCGACGTCATAGCGCCACGGCACTTCACCGAAGGAATATTCCAACACGTCCGCGTTGGGGTTGGCCGCGACCACGTGCGCGCTCGCCGCGGTCGAGACCGGGCCGCTCGGATTGTGCGGCGCGAACGCGACGCCGTGGCTGGCCGCCATCTTGCAAACGCGGTCCAGCTCCATCGTGCCGCCGACGTATTTCACGTCCGCGATCAGCAGATCGATCGCGCCGCTTTTCGTCAACGCCTCCAAGTCTTGATACGTGAACAGGGCCTCGCCGCCGGTGATCATCGCGCCCGAGAGTTTGCGGAGCTCGGCGAGATCGCTCGGGTCGAACACGGGCAGGGGGTCCTCGATCCAGCTCACGTTGAATTGCCGCGCGATCTCGGCGAGCAGGGGCACGGTCTTGGGCGTGAACCGCCAATGCAGATCGAGCATCAGGTCGGGCTCCGGGCCGATGGCGGCGCGCAAGGCTTCGAGCCGCGCAACGCCGGGCTCGACGATTTTCTCGCCCTCTTTTTCGAGCGCGTCCGGGGAAACCTCGTCGAATGGCGCGAACTTGATGCGTTGGATGCCGGCCTTGATCGTTTCCAGGCCCGCGGCGGCCGTCATCTCGGGCGTGCGGATCTTAACTTTTCTGTTGATGTTGGCGTAGACCGGCACCGCGGTGGCGATCTCGGCGCCGCCGGTCAGCATCATCGCGACCGAGCCGTGGCGCGATTGCGCGGCGATGTCGGTCAGCGCCTGGGCGATACAGCTTCGGGCCGTGCGCGGCATGCGCTCGGGCGGGGCTTCGCGCGCGAGTTGTTGTGCGTACGTTTTCGGATCGATGTCGGTGCCGACCAGCGCTTCCGCCATGTCTTCGATCAGGGCGATGCAGTTTTCTTCATCACGAGAATCACTGCCTTCGCCCCAGCCGACGAAGCCCGCGCCGGTCTCCAAGCGAAGCAACACCCAGGTGCCGCGATGGCTGATCTTCTCGCCGCCGGTGTGCTTGATCGGGATGACGTAAAGTTCCTTGGAAACGATGATCATGCGCTTAGTCCTCGTCGGTCAGCTCGCACACGACGGGCGTGTGATCCGACGGCTTTTCCCAGCCGCGCGGCGTGCGGTCGATGGTGCAGGAGACGAGTTTATCCGCCGCCTGGGGAGAGAGCAGCAGATGATCGATGCGCGCGCCGTTGTCCTTCTGCCAGGCCCCGGCCTTGTAGTCCCACCAGGTATAGCGGCCGTATTCGGGCGAGAGCGCGCGGAACGCATCGGTCAGCCCGAGGTAGAGGATTTTGCGGAACGCGGCGCGGGATTCGGGCTGGAACAGGGCGTCGTTCTTCCAGCCGTCGGGGTCGTACACGTCGCCCGGCTCCGGGATCACGTTGTAATCGCCGCCGAGCACGACCGCGTCCTCGGTCGCGAGCAGGTCCTTGGCGTGCTTGTACAAACGCTCCATCCAGGCGAGCTTGTAGGCGAATTTCTCGGTGCCTATGGGATTGCCGTTCGGCAGGTAGATCGAGGCGACCCGCACCCCGCCGGTGAAGCCCTCGATGTAGCGGGCCTGCTCGTCGGATTTGTCGCCGGGGAGCGCGGTCAGCTCGACGTCGATGGGGAATTTCGAGAGGATGGCGACGCCGTTGTAGGTCTTTTGCCCGGAGACCGCGACGTTGTAGCCGAGGTCTTCTATTTCCAGGCGCGGGAAGTTGTCGTCGATGACTTTCAGTTCCTGGAGGAGTGCGACGTCGGGCGCGGCCTCCTTCAGCCAGCGGGTGACGACGGCGAGGCGCGCCTTGATCGAGTTGACGTTCCAGGTGGCGATCTTCACGAAGGGATTCCCCGTAACCATAAAAAAGGCCCGCCCAAAAAATATCCCCTTGAGGCGGGCCGTCTTCCTAGCACAGATCGCGCCGGGTGTCAGATGGAGAAGGAGGTGCCGCAGCCGCAGGTGCTGGCCGCGTTCGGATTTTGGAACGCGAAGTAGGAGCCTATCAGGTCTTCGATGTAGTTGAGCTCGGCACCCTTCAGGAAATCGAGCGAGGTGTCGTCGACCACGACCTTGGCGCCGGCGTTCTCGAACACCCGGTCGTCCTCGCCGGTCTTGTCGTCCAGGTCGAAATTATAGGTAAAGCCCGAGCATCCGCCGCCGTTGACGGTTACGCGCATCATCAGGGCGGCGTTACCCTCCTTGGCGGTCAGCTCCTTGATTCGCCGGGCCGCGCTGTCGGTGACGCTGATTTTCTTCTCGTCCGTGGTGGCCGTGCCTTCGGGCATTGACATCTCCTCCGTCCGGGGCCCGCTTCGGGGCCGGAACGCACCATTTATGTAGGCGCTTTGAGTTAAATGTCAAACGGCCCTTGATCCGGAAAAATCACGGTTCGGCCTCATCCTGAGGAGCTCCGCCCGCCTCTCTTTCGAGACGGCCGCTTCGCGGCCCCTCAAGATGAGGTGGGCGGGGCGTCTCGAAGGATAAAAAGGCCGAACCGACGCGGCCCCTTCGCCCGTTGCGTCCCACCGGGCAGGCGAGTAGTTTCCAGCCATGACCGCATCAGATCATTTTGACGGGCCCGGAGCGCCCTACGCCAGCCGCCCGGAAACCAGCCGGGGCCGCCTGTACGAGGAACCCGAAAGCGCGACCCGTTCGGCCTTTCAGCGCGACCGCGACCGAATTATCCATTCGGCGGCGTTCCGCCGGCTCGAATACAAGACCCAGGTGTTCGTCAACCACGAGGGCGACTTTTTCCGCACCCGCCTGACCCATAGCCTGGAAGTCTCCCAAATCGCGCGCTCCGTGTGCCGGTTCTTGAACCTGAACGAGGACATCGCCGAAGCCCTCGCGCTGGCGCACGATCTCGGCCATCCGCCGTTCGGCCATGCCGGCGAGGACGCCTTGCAGGAGATGATGGCACCCTACGGCGGCTTCGATCACAACGCGCAATCCCTGCGGGTGATTTCGCATCTGGAACAACGCTACGCCGCGTTCGACGGGTTGAACCTGACTTGGGAAACCGTCGAAGGGGTGGTCAAGCACAACGGTCCGCTGATCGGGCCTCATTCCCGGAACGCGGGCAAGAACACGCCGCTGCCGCACACCATCGTCGAGTACAACGACCGGCACGATCTCGAGATCGGCACTTTCGCCGGGCCCGAAGCCCAGCTCGCCTCGTTGTCGGACGACATCGCCTACAACAACCACGACATCGACGACGGCCTGCGCGCCGGATTGTTCACGATCGCGGACCTCAAGGACGTGCCCTTGGTCGGTCCGGTCTTCGCCGAGGTCCAGAAGGCCTATCCCGAGATCGAGACGTCGCGGCTGATCCACGAAGCGGTGCGCCGCCTGATCGGCCTGATGGTCGACGACCTGCTGGCGGAAACCAAGCGGCGCATTGCCGAATCGAAGCCCGAAACGGCGGAGGATATCCGCCATCTGGACCATCCGATCGCCGGGTTTTCGGAGACGATGCGCTCGCACGACCGGGATTTGAAGAAATTCCTGTTCGAGAACATGTACCGCCACTACAAACTGAACCGCATGACCAGCAAAGCCCGCCGGGTCGTGCGGGACTTGTTCCGGCTTCTGGTTGAGGAGCCGGAATGCCTGCCGAGCGAATGGCGCGCCCTGGCCGGAGCACCCAAAAGCCAAGAGACGGCGCAGATCGTCGCGGATTATATCGCCGGCATGACCGACCGGTACGCCCTGGATGAGCACCAGCGGTTGTTCGACGTTCAGGCCCGCACATCTTAACCATAAAAAAAGAACGATGAATCTCTTTCAGCATTTCGAACAGCAAATCGTGTCCGTCGTCGAGGCCTTGATCGAGGAAGGTGCGCTTCCCGGCGGGCTCGATTCGTCGCGCCTGAGCGTCGAGCCGCCGCGCGAGGCCGCCCACGGCGACGTCACCACCAATGCCGCCATGGTCTTGGCGAAGCTGGCGGGGCAAAAACCGCACGATCTGGCCGAGGTGATCGCGGCGCGCTGCAAGGAGCTCGAGCACGTGACGGGCACCGAGGTCGCCGGGCCGGGCTTCATCAATCTGCGTCTCGACGCCGGGTTTTGGGTTGCGCGCCTGCGGGAGATTTTGACGGCCGGTCCGGCCTACGGGGATTCGACGTTGGGCGCGGGCGCGCCGGTCAACGTGGAGTATGTCTCGGCCAATCCGACCGGGCCGATGCACGTCGGGCACGGCCGGGGCGCCGTGGTCGGCGACGCGCTCGCGGGGGTGCTCGAAAAGGCGGGCTTTGCCGTCACCAAGGAATACTACATCAACGACGCGGGCGCGCAGATCGAGGCGTTGGCGCGCTCGCTGCATTTCCGCTACCGCGAAGCATTGGGGGAAACCGTCGGCGTCCTGCCCGAGGGCCTCTATCCGGGCGAGTACCTGGTGCCGATTGCCGGCGGCTTGGCGCGACGGGACGGCGCAAAATGGCAAAACGAGCCCGAAGAGGTTTGGCTGAAGCCGCTGTCGGATTTCGCGGTCGCGAAGATGATGGACCTGATCCGCGACGATCTCGCCGCCATCGGCGTGAAGCACGACGTTTTCACCTCCGAGCGGACCCTGGTCGAGGCGGGCGCGGTCGAGGATGTGCTGGCGTTTCTCGAAGGCCGGGATCTGGTTTACAACGGTGTGCTGGAGCCGCCGAAGGGCAAGACGCCCGAGGATTGGGAGCCGCGCCCGCAGACGCTGTTCCGCGCCACCGACTTCGGCGACGATGTGGATCGGCCCTTGCAGAAATCGGACGGCTCCTGGACCTATTTCGCCTCCGATATCGCCTATCACCGCGACAAGTTCAAGCGCGGCTTCAAGACCATGATCGACGTCTGGGGCGCCGATCACGCGGGCTACGTGAAGCGCATGCAATCGGCGGTCAAGGCCGTGACCGAGGGGCAGGGCGCGCTCGACGTGAAGGTCTGCCGGCTGGTGAATCTGCTGGAGGCGGGCGAGCCGGTGAAGATGTCGAAGCGCGCGGGGACGTTCGTGACGCTCCGAGAAGTGGTCGATCGGGTCGGCAAGGACGTCCTCCGGTTCATGATGCTGACGCGCACGGACGACAAACCTTTGGATTTCGATTTGGCCAAGGTGATGGAACAATCGAAGGACAATCCGGTCTTTTATGTACAATATGCCCACGCCCGCATCCGCTCCGTCTTCCGCCACGCCGCGGAGGTGTTCGATTCGGGAAAATTGACCTCGGAAGCCTTGATGACGTCCGATCTTTCGTTATTAAGCGACGAAACCGAGCTTGAGCTGATCAAGCTGATGGCCGGGTGGCCGCGCTTGGTCGAGCAGGCGGCCCTGGCCCATGAGCCTCATAGAATTGCATTTTACCTCAATGACTTATCGGCTCTTTTTCATCTTCTATGGAATAAAGGTAAGGACGATACCCGGCTCAGGTTCTTGAGCGAGGCCGACCTCGATCTGTCGTACGCGCGGCTTGCCTTGATCCAGGGCGTGGCATTTGTCATAGCCTCGGGTCTTAATGTTTTCGGTGTGACCCCGGTTGAGGAGATGCGTTGATGGTTCCCGCCGACGACGCGGACAGGCTTCCGACGACTGAGCGGACGGACCCTCAGGCTGCGGACCCTCAAGCTAACGATGGACTGACGTTCGAGCCGGTCGGCCGGCGTCCCCGTCGCCGCCGGTGGCTGCGCTATGCCGCGTTCTTCGGCGCCGTCGCCGGAATCGCCGGGGCGTCCTGGTATGCGCTCAATGCCGATTGGTTTAGCCGCCGGGGCGATGCGATCCCGATCGTTCACGCCAACAAGGACCCGATCAAGGTAAAGCCGGATAGCCCGGGCGGGATGGCCGTGCCGGACCGCGATAAGCTGGTGTACGACCGTCTCGCGCCCGGATCGGCGCCCTCGACGGTCGAGCAACTGCTGCCGCGCGCCGAAGCGCCGATCGCGCCGCCGCAAGACGTCCCGCGCGCCGAGTCCGAACAACAGCCGGTTCCGGCCCTGCCGCCGGTCATGCCGGAAGGAACGCCGCCGTCGGTCGCGCGAACGGCGCCGCCGCCGTCGCCGCAACAGGTCGAGCCGGTAACGCCGAAGAACATGCTGCCGGTGCGTCCGAGCGAGGAAGAGAAACGCACGCCGCCGCCGGCCGCGCCGGCCGCCACCGAGACGCCTGTTAGAGAGGCGCCCGTTAAAGAGATGCCCGGCAAACAAGCGGAACAGGAAAAAAAGCAGACGTTCGAGTCGATGGAGTCGCTGATCGCGAAAACGACGGAAACACCGCCGCCGTCATCGCCGTCCCCATCTCCGTCCCCATCTCCGTCTCCGTCGTCATCCGCGGCCGCGACCCCGGCTCCGGCCCCGTCCGCGACCCCGTCTCCGGCTCCGGCTCCGGCTCCGGCTCCGGGGAGCGCATCGGGAGAGCCGTATCGCGTCCAACTGGCTGCCGTGCGCAGCCGCGACCGGGCGGAAAAGGAATGGGGCCGGATCAAAACTAAGAACAACGACGTCCTCGGGAAGCTGAGCCTTTCCGTAATGCGCGCCGATCTCGGCGCCAAGGGCGTGTATTTCCGCCTGCGGGCCGGGCCGTTGGCGTCCGAGACCGAGGCGCGGGCCGTTTGCGACAAACTGTCGGCCCGTAAGGTTCCCTGTCTGGTCGTTCGCCCCAATGGATAAGGCGCATGGTTGAGGCCGGAGTCGCGCCGGTCGTGTTCGGATGTGCCGGACCGGCGCTGTTGCCGGAGGAACGAGACTTTTTCCGCAAAACCAACCCGCTCGGATTCATCCTGTTCCAGCGCAATTGTAGCGATCCCGAACAGGTACGGATTCTGGTCGATAATCTGCGCGCCTGCGTGGGCCGCGCGGACGCGCCGGTGTTGATCGACCAGGAAGGCGGCCGGGTGGCGCGTTTGAAACCGCCGCATTGGCGCGCCGCGCCGGCGCCCGGACGGTTCGCGGCCCTGGCCGAGCATCATCCCGAGCGGGCCCAGCAGGCGGCCCGGCTCAACGCCCGTTTGATGGCGGCCGATTTGGCGGACCTCGGGATCACGGTTAACTGCACGCCGGTTCTGGATATGCCGAAGCCGGGCGCCGACCCGATCATCGGCGACCGGGCGCTCGGCGCCGACCCGGAAATCGTAACGCTGTTGGGCCGCGCCGTCTGTGACGGCATGCTCGACGGCGGCGTGTTACCGGTGATCAAGCATATTCCCGGCCATGGCCGGGCGCCGGCGGACAGCCACAAAGCCTTACCGGTCGTCGATACCGGCGTCGACGAACTGCGCTCGACGGACTTCATGCCGTTTCGCGCCTTGCGCGATATGCCCTGGGCAATGACGGCGCACGTGCTGTATACCGACCTTGATTCCACGGCGCCGGCCACCACATCCAAAAAGGTCATCAATGAAATCGTCCGGGGTGTCCTCGATTACCAAGGGGTGCTCGTCAGCGACGATCTGTCGATGGAAGCGTTAGCCGGGAATTTGAGCGAGCGGGCCGCGAGCGCCCTCGATGCCGGGTGCGATGCCGTCTTGCACTGTAACGGCACGATGGCGGAGATGATCGCGGTGATGGAGGGATGCGGCGCGATGAGCGCGGCGGCGGCGGAACGGCTGCACCGCGCCGAGTCGCTTCGGGCCGCGCCGGGACCGTTCGATAAAGACGACGCTTTGAATCGTTTCGACCATTTGATGGAAGCCGTTTCGTGAACATCGACAATATTCTGTTTCAAATTTCGGTCTGGACGATTCCGATCATTATCGCCGTCACCATGCATGAGGCGGCGCACGGCTGGGTAGCGTCGCGTTTGGGCGACGACACGGCGAAGATGTTGGGCCGGGTCACGTTCAATCCGGTCAAGCATGTCGACGTTTTCGGCACGCTCATCATGCCCGCGTTGCTGCTGTATCTCTCGGGCGGACGGATGATGTTCGGCTATGCCAAGCCGGTTCCGGTGGACTTCAGCCGGCTTCGCCACCCGCGCCGCGATATGGTGTTGGTGGCGATCGCGGGGCCGGCCACGAATCTCCTGCTCGCTTTTGGTGCGGCTGCGGCATTTCACACCCTGCCGCTGTTCTCGGGCGATGTCGCGGCCTGGCTCGGGCACAACCTCCGCAACGCTTTGTGGATTAACCTTATTCTTTGTCTTTTCAATATGTTACCGATTCCGCCGCTGGACGGCGGCCGGGTCGCCATCGGAATTCTTCCGGTTTCGCTAGGCCGTTTGCTGGCGCGCTTGGAACCGGCCGGTTTCATCATTATTCTGGGCCTGATTTTCCTGGTACCCATGCTCGGCAATACGATCGGCGTCGACTTGAATGTGTTCTGGTGGCTGGTCGGCGCGCCGGCCGCTCAATTGCAGATATGGATCGCCCAACTGATGGGACTGGTGTGAGTGAAACCGTGAACGAACAACCCGAAGACCTCATCGGCGAGATCGAGTTCGAGGAAGATCATCCGGAAAACGCCGGGGAGGGCGCCTTTATCGTCGATCTCGACGGTTTCGAGGGGCCGATCGACATGCTGCTGGCGATGGCTCGTCACCAAAAGGTCGATCTCGCGAAAATTTCGATCCTTCAACTTGCCGACCAGTATCTCATGTTCGTGCAGCATGCCCGTCGCCGCAATTTGGAATTGGCGGCCGATTACCTCGTCATGGCGGCATGGCTCGCTTATTTGAAGTCCAAGCTGTTGCTGCCCGATCTGGACGCCCAGGAGGAACCGACCGGCGAGGAGATGGCGGCCGCGTTGACTTTCCAATTGCAGCGTTTGGAAGCGATGCAAAACGCCGGCGCAAAGATCGTCAAGCTGCCGCAGTTCAGGCAGGCGTTTTTCGGCCGGGGCAATCCCGAACGCTTCCGTGCCGTCACCAAAACCGTGATCGACGCGACGCTGTACGATCTGCTCAAGGCTTACGGCGACATGGACCGGCATAAGAACTCGCTGCAATCGCTGCATATCGAACCGGTCAATCTGTATACGGTCGAGGACGCGATCAAACGGTTCGAACGGCTTTTGGGCACGTTTCCCGACTGGGAAAGCCTGTGGCGGTTTTTACCGCGCGACCTCCAGAGCGGACTGAAGAGTCGCTCAGCGATGGCCACCACGTTCACGGCCTGTCTCGAATTGGCCAAGCAAGGACGCTTGCGCATTCGTCAAAACCAGACCTTCGGCCCCATTTTTTTACGGGCCCAAAGCGGCGCGCCGTCCGGTCCCGTCGCCACGCAGGAGCATAACGATCGATGACCGATTTGGATCTACAAGAACAAGAAACCGCGAAAGAAAAGCGGGTCGTTGAGGGAAACGATAATACCGCTCCGTCCGAAGCGGCGGAAGCCGCCGTGAGCAATGCCGAGGCGGAGTCCGAAGCGCTCGAGGAGGTGCCCGAAACGGAATCCGAAGCGGAGGAGTCCGCAGAGGACGCGGAGTCCGGCGACGACCGGCCCGGGAAGGAACCCGATCCGCAGCATCTTCGTTTGCTTGAAGCATTGCTGTTTTCGTCGATCGAACCGTTGACGGAACGGTTGCTCAAGAACCGCTTGCCCGACGGTACGAACGTGAAAGCCGTGCTTAAAAAACTTCAGGGCGATTATGCCGACCGCGGCATTCAGTTGGTTCAGCGCGGACAGACCTGGGCGTTCAGGACGTCGCCGGATCTGGCGACGGTTCTCAACCGGGAAGTGGAGGTGCCGCGCAAGCTTTCGCGCGCCGCCATCGAAACGCTGGCGATCATTGCCTATCACCAGCCGGTTACGCGCGCCGAGATCGAAGAGATCCGGGGCGTCATCATCAGCCGGGGCACGATCGATATTCTTCTCGAATTGGGCTGGATCGGCCCGCGCGGCCGGCGTCAGGTTCCGGGCCGCCCGATGACCTGGGGGACGACGGATGCGTTTCTCGATCATTTCGGGCTCGAGAGCACCAAGGATCTGCCCGGGGTGGAAGAGCTCAAGGCGGCGGGGCTGCTGGATGCGAGCCCGGCCATTCAGATTTACCGGGCGAGCGTCGGCAAGGACGGCGAGGAGCAGGGCGTTTTGGAAGAAGCCGCCGGGGATGACGCCGATACCGCCGGGGATGACGCCGAGCCTCTCAATCCCGACGGTTGAGCCGGCCCGCGTTCCGGTGGGTATAGTGTGTCTCAGTTTGCCCTATATCCTTTGAGACAGGCGCTATCGCGCCTTCCTCAGGATGAGGCGAAGGGGTGTCTC
>JBBDTH010000024.1:0-53382 GCA_040904505.1 Rhodospirillales bacterium
CGGCGTTTCCTGGCGCAGCGGCAACGAGGAACTCGGCGCGGCCCGCACCGCCGGGCTGGATCTGTGGCGACCGGTCCTCGCAACGCCCGGATGCGCCTTTATCAACCTGCAATACGGCGACGTCAAAGCGGAGCTCGACGATTTCGCCGGGCGCCGCGGCATCGATATATTGTTCGACGATTCGGCGAATCCGCTCAAGGACATGGACACCTTCGCCGCCCAAATCGCGGCCTTGGATTTGGTGATTTCGATCGACAATTCGACGGTTCATCTCTCGGGGGCCTTGGGCGTGCCGACCTGGACGTTGCTGCCGACGGCGCCCGATTGGCGCTGGATGCTGGAACGCGAGGACTCACCCTGGTATCCTGCCATGCGTTTGTTCCGTCAACGCGCCGCCGGAAACTGGACGGACGTATTTACCCGCGTCGCCGACTCCTTGGGGGCGTTCACATCAAACACGGATCGATAACGGGGCGACACCCGAAGGAGTTTTATCAACGATGGGTTATGGCGACGACATCATGGCAACGGGCGATGCGAAAACGGCCCGTGCGGAGCATCCGAACGCAAAGGTCGTGTTTGCCGATCCGGACAATCCTTTTCACAACGAAAAAGGCAAGGCCCGGCTCCATTGGTCGATCGTTTACGAGAACAACCCGAATATTCTGCAACCCGGCGAAGACGCGGAAGACCTCCTCGTCATTCCGATTTTTCCCGGCAGCCGCCCGTATATCAATTACGAGAAAAGCAGATATGCGACCCTCGGGGACAGCTCCGACAAAATCCCCATCAAGATCGCCTACAATCGCGACTTCCAAGCGCCGCGCGGAGAGCTTTATTTCACCGCCGATGAAATCGCCAAAGCCGAAGAAGCCGTTGCGGGCCTGAAACCGCCGATTGCCGTCATCGAGCCTCTGACCAAAGGGGCAAACAACAAAGCCTGGATTTGGGAGCGATGGCAGGAAGTCGTCGAACAATCGGATTGCACGTTCGTCCAATTAGGGGCCGACGACGACATTCCTTGGCTCGACGGCGTGCAGAAGATCGTCACGCCGTCGTTCCGGGAAGCCTGCGCCATTCTGGCCGTTTGCAAAAATACCGGGTTTTTCCTGGGCACTGACGGCGGATTGCATCACGCCGCCGCCGCCATCGGTTTGCCCGCCATCGTGCTGTGGTCGCATTACAGCCATCCGGACAATCTGGGTTACGAGGATCATGTCAACATCCGCTGGGACGCCGCCGGCTCCCCGTGCGGGCTGCGCGAACCCTGCATCCAATGCCAAAGATCGATGGAAATGATCAAGGTCAACGACGTTCTGGTCGCCATCGGTATCGTCAAGGGAAACAATCTGAAAGGAAGCGCGCGGCAAACATCGGCATGATTTGAGCGCGCACATCCGAACAAGGAAACGAGACCATGGCCCCTCTTCGCATCATGATCGGTTTCGACGAACGCCAAATACCGGCGTCCTCGGCCCTGGTTCAAAGCATCGTCAACACCTGCTCCAAGCCGGTCGCGATCACGCCGCTCGTGATCTCGGCGTTGCCGCTGAGACGAATCGGTCTCACGCCGTTCACCTTTAGCCGTTTCCTGACGCCTTGGCTGTGCGATTACGACGGCTGGGCCTTGTTCATGGATAACGACATGCTGGTGCTCGGCGATCTCGCCGAGTTGTTCGGGTATGCCGACGACCGCTATGCGATCATGGTCAACAAGCAGATCGATCCCTTCGAATGGACGAGTCTCGCCTTATTTAACTGCGGCCATCCGGCCAATCGCGTCTTGACCCCCGAGTACGTCGGCGATCCGGACCTATGCCAAAAACCGCATTCCCTCGAATGGCTCGGCGATCAAAAGGATGCGCTGACGGGCTCGTTCCCGCCGGAATGGAACCACACCATCGGCTACGACGCGCCGCGCCCGGACGCAAAACTCGTTCACTATACGATGGGCATTCCCGCACATCCCGAAACCGACGGCTGCGAGTATTCCGAGAACTGGCACAAGGTGTTCGACCAGACGATGGCCTTGCTGAATTGGGAAGGCATGATGGGAAACTCCGTACACGCCGCCAGGCTGCCGGACGGCCGCGTGGTGGCGAAACTGCATCCGGACGCGCAAAAGCTCGCGGCAACCAAACCCCGCTGACCCGCCGCCTTTCCTTTCCTGGCGCCTTCGATACCGTTCCGTGATATTGAATCGCGATGGGAGACGCTTGCCTGCATGTTCGCGGCCTCAAACGGCTGCATCTGGGTCCGCTCGACATCGATCTTGCCGCCGGCGAGATCGTTTGTCTGCGCGGCGAGTCGGGCGCGGGCAAAACCGTTCTGATGCGCGCCATCGCCGATCTCGATCCCAACGAAGGCACGCTCCAGCTCGAAACTCAGCCGCGCGAAACGATAGCGCCGCCTTTATGGCGCAGACGCGTTTGCTACCTGCCGGCGGACTCGGGATGGTGGGCGGAAACCGTCGGCGAGCATTTCCCGGACAATGACCAAACAGCGCCGCTGCTGAAGCGCCTGCGGTTGCCGCACGATGTTCTAGGCTGGCCGGTCCGGCGCCTCTCGACCGGCGAAAAGCAGCGCCTGGCGCTGGCCCGGGTTCTGCTGCTCGCGCCGACGGTGATGCTGCTCGACGAGCCGACCTCGGGACTCGACTCGACCGCCACCGAGGCCGCCGAAACCGAAATCCGCAAGCATGCCGAAAACGGCGGCGCCGTTCTGTTCGTCAGCCATGACGATGCCCAGGCCCGCCGCTTGACGCGGCGCATCTTGACGCTAACGGACGGCCGGCTCTGCGAGTCCGCGCCATGAATTTTATCGAACTCGGATATCTCGATCTGGCCCTCGCCGCGAGCCTCATTCTGCTCAATGCGGTCTTGTCTCTCGTCTTGGGCCTGAAACTCGAAAAGCGTCTGTTGATCGCCGCGTTTCGTACCGTCGTGCAGCTCACCTTGATGGGCCTCGTCTTGAAAACGCTGTTTGCGTTGACGTCGCTTTTTTGGACGCTAGTCGCGGCCGTCGTGATGATCCTGTTCGCCGGGTACGAAGCGTCGGCGCGCCTCAAGCAAACGTTTGCCGGGTTTTGGGCGTACGGCCTCGGCACCGGCAGCATGCTCGCCGCCGGCCTGATCGTGACCGCGTTCGCGTTGACGACCCAGATCAAACCCGATCCTTGGTACGATCCCCGGTATGCGCTGCCGCTGCTCGGCATGATCCTCGGCAATACCATGACCGGAATCAGCCTCGGCTTGAATTCCCTGCTTGGCAACGCCGTCCGGGAGCGCATCGCCATCGAGGCCCGCCTCGCCTTGGGCCACGACATCCGCGCGGCGCTCGGCGGCATTGTGCGCGAAGCCATGCGCACGGGGCTGATTCCCATTATCAACGCCATGGCCGCCGCCGGCGTGGTGTCGCTGCCCGGCATGATGACGGGCCAGATCCTCGCCGGCGTTCCGCCGGTCGAGGCCGTCAAATATCAAATCCTGATCATGTTTCTGATTGCCGGCGGCACCGCGCTGGGTTTGTTATGCGCCGTTTACGGCAGTGCCTGGCGCCTGACCGATTCACGCCAACGGTTGCGGCTGGATCGCCTCTCGACCGTTAAAGACGAGTAATATCAACACCAGGAAAGAAAATATGACCGAACATCTTCCGTTTTTCTCTTCGCGTTTTCTATTCGTGCGTCACGGCGAAAGCGATGCCAATAAAAAACACATATTCGCCGGTTCGCTCGACGTCGAACTCACGCAAAAAGGAATCGATCAGGCCAAGGAAGCCGCGCGGCATTTAGCCGGCGAACCGATCGGTTCGGTTTTCGCGAGTCCGATGTCGCGAACGTGGAAAACCGCCGAGATCATCGCCGAGGCTCTCGGCGGATTAACCATCGAGCCCATTCAAGGCATAACCGAGCGCTGCTACGGCGACTGGGAAGGCTGCTCCAACGTCGGGATGGACCGCTCCCAAACGCCGCCGGGCGGCGAAAGCCCAACGGAATTCAACGAACGCACCGTCTCGGCCCTAAAACAGGTGAGCGGTAAACCCACGATTCTCCTGATCGCACACTCCGGCACGTTCCGCGCGCTGCACGATTTCCTGCTCGGCCATGCGGTCTACGATTCCGTGAAAAACGGCCGACCCATCGCGTTTTTACCGCCCGAAACAGCCGACGATCCCTGGCGGTTTCAAATAATGGGTTTACAGGAAAAAGATTCGCTGTAATGTTATCGTAACAAAACCGTAACAATTATTAATAATTTGGCACTCATGACCTGACCCTGGAATACTTCGATCATGGAACTTCTCAAAAACGTCACGCTGTTTCGCCGCACCAAGGCTCTCGAAGCGCAAATCGACGAATTTCTCGATCTTGTCACCGAAGCCACCACGATTTTTCAACGCGCCGTCAAAGGCTATCTCGACGACGGCCCCGGCGAGGCGTTCGAGTCGGCGCTTCATCACATCACCGCCCTCGAAAGCCGGGCCGACGAACTCCGGCGTACCATCGAAGCGGAACTCACCGAGCACACGCTCATCCCCGATTTGCGCGGCGACGTGCTTAGCCTGCTCGAAGACATGGACCACCTGATCAATCTCTGCCAGGGCAACGCCTACCGGTTCTCGATCGAAACGCCGGAATTTCCAGAGGAATTTCACAAGGACTTCCGCGATCTTCTGGAAACCGCCGGCACGTGCGTCGAAACCGTGGTCTTCGCCGCCCGCGCGTTCTTCCGCAACATCCATGCGGTCCGCGATCACACCCACAAGGTGATTTTTCTCGAAACCGAAACCGATAAGATCAGCACCAAATTGAAGCGGGCGATTTTCGCCTCGGATATGCCCAAGGTCGAAAAAATTCACCTGCGCTACTTCGTCAACAAAATCGATAACTTCGCGAACGAAGCCGAAGATATCGCCGACGATTTGAACATCACCGCCATCAAACGAACGATATAGGCCGGGGGAAACCGGCGTATGGAAGCGGCAATCATCTTTTTTCTGTCCAGCGGCTTGTTTCTGGGCTGGGCGCTGGGGGGCAATCACCTCGGCAACATCTTCGGCACGGCCATCGGCACCCAGATGGTCAGCTGGCGCACCGCCGCCGTGCTCGGCAGCGTGTTCGTAATTCTCGGCGCCGTCATCAGCGGTGCCGGCCCCACCGAAACGCTCGGCAAGCTCGGCGCCATCAACACGCTGGGCGGCTCCTTCATGGCCGCGCTCGCGGCCGGCGTGACGGTCTATTGGATGACGAAACTCGGACTGCCGGTTTCGACCACGCAGGCCATCGTCGGCGCCATTCTGGGATGGAACCTCTTCACCGGAACGCAAACCGATCTGACGACGCTGCGCCACATCCTCACGGGCTGGATCGCCGGGCCGATCCTCGCGGCGGTATTCGCGATTCTTCTGTATCTGCTGGTCGTCGCGATTCTGCGCCGGGCGAAGCTGCATCTCTTGCGCTCCGACGCCTATACCCGCTTGGGATTGATCATCGCCGGCATCGTCGGCGGCTACAGCCTCGGCGCCAACAATATCGCCAATGTCATGGGCGTTTTCGTCACCTCCGTGCCCCTCTCCGATCTTTCGCTCGGCGGGTTCGTGACCCTGAACGGCAAACAACAGCTCTTCCTGCTGGGCGGCGTCGCCATTGCCGTCGGCATCTTCACCTATTCCCACAAAGTGGTCGAAACGCTCGGATCGGGTCTTTTATCCATGTCGCCGGTGGCCGCCTGGGTCGTCGTGATGGCGCATTCTCTGGTTCTGTTCATGTTCGCTTCCGAACGGTTGCGGGACTTTCTGCTCGCCCATGGCCTGCCGACCCTGCCCCTCGTGCCGATCTCGAGCGCGGAAGCGATCGTCGGCGCCGTGCTCGGCATCGGCCTCTTGCAAGGCGGACGCGGGGTGCGTTGGCACGTCCTCGGTCATATCAGTCTGGGATGGCTGCTGACGCCGATTGCTTCGGGCATTATCAGTTTCATCGGTCTTTTCTTCATGCAGAACGTGTTCGATCAGACCGTCCACTGAACGGTCTTTCGATGCCGACCATAGGGCAGATCATGATGTATCCGTGTGGATAAGTTACCGCGGCGCAAGACTCGTCGATTGCAAATCCCGGAAAACACGAAGAAAATAAAAGCGAGTTATCCACAAGCCGAAACGCGCTTGTCGCTCACCCGAACCCTGGGGTAGCGTACGGGCCACATTCGGCTCCAGCGGCGTCAAGACCGTGCCATCGGGGAACCAGAACCAGGGCATGCCATGCGCAATACAGTCATCGGCCTTGTCATCGGCGTGGTTGTCGGCATTGTTTTCGGGACCACGATTATCGCACCGCGGCTTGCTTCCGATTCACCGTCGGCCCGCCTGAAACAGCTGCATGCGCTAACGGATTTGCCGAACCCTCAAAAAATCGAGAAACCGAAACAAGCACAACCCATCGGCCCCCTGGTACCGAAACAGTCTTCGGCGCCCGTGATTCGATGGAAAATGGCAAGCGCCTACAGCAGCAGCCTGCCGCAACTCGGGTCTCTGGGAAAACGCCTGGAGAAACGGTTGTGGCTCGTTTCGGGCGGCCGGATCGAGATTAAATTCTACGAACCGGGGTCCCTGGTTCCGCCGCTCGAGATGTTCGACGCCGTGGCCGCCGGCGCCATCGACGCCGCCTTCTCGACGCCCAGCTACTGGGAAAAGCGAATCCCCGCGCTTCAGCTGTTTTCCGCCGTCCCGTTCGGACCGTCGGCCAGCGAATACCTGGCCTGGATCGACTTCGGCGGCGGTAAAAAGATGTTCGAAACATTATACGCCAAGCACGGCATTCACAGCATTCACTGCGGCATCGCCGCGCCGGAAGGGTCGGGCTGGTTTCGCAAGCCGGTGAGCTCGCTTGAAGAACTTAAAGGCATGAAGATGCGCTTTACCGGGCTGGGCGCCAAAGTGATGCAGAAACTCGGCGTCGCGACGCAGGAATTGACCGAAGGCGATATTTTCGTCGCTCTCGAATCCGGCGTCATCGACGGCGTTCAGTATTCCATGCCGTCCATCGACGCCAAGCTCGGCTTTCATGAAATGATCAAGCACTACTATCTGCCGGGATGGCACCAGCCCACCAAACTGATCGAACTGATGATCAACGCGGACCGCTGGAAAGGGCTGACGAAAACCGCAAAGGCGCAAATCGAAACGGTCTGCGGCGACAATATCCGCTACGGGCTTTCCGCCGGCGAAGCCAAACAGTTCAACGCGCTCAAAACGCTTCATGCGAAGGGCGTGGAGATTCACCAGTGGTCGCCGGAAATCATGACTGCCCTGAAGGAATCCTGGCAAAAGGTCGTCAACGAGGAATCGTCCGCGAACAAACAATTCAAGAAAGTCTGGCAATCCCTGCATTCGTTCCGCAAGGACTACGCCATCTGGCGGGAACTCGGGCACCCGTAATCCCTTGCGGGGGGCCGAACCGGGGTGCTAGAGCAGATCATGGTTATGGGGCGACACCAAGTCTCATGACATTGTCGCGGTGCCGCCCGCGGCCCGTTCATCGCCAGGAGAACCAATCCATCATGAAACCCAGCGTCGCATCCTTGCTCCTCGCCGGTATGCTCCCCGGGGCGTTTATCGGGGCGTTTATCGGCACGCTCACCCCGGGCCCGGCCCACGCCGGCGATGCCGCGAAAGGCAAAGTCGTCTTCAATAAATGCAAGGCCTGTCACGATATCCGGCCGGGGAAAAACCGGGTCGGCCCGTCCCTGCACGGGGTGTTCGGCCGCAAAGCGGGCACCGCGCCGAAATACAGCTATCTCGGCCTCAAGGGCGCCGATTTCGTGTGGGACGAGCCCCTTTTGATGGAATATCTGCAAGACCCCAAGGCGTTCGTCAAAAAGCGCGGCCAAAGCCGCACGAAAATGATATTCAAGCTTCCCGACAAACGGCAACGCGAAGATGTCATCGCCTACCTCAAAACCCTGAAATAACGGCCGGCAGGGGGAACCGCCCATGAATCTCAAGGATCATATCCGTTCGATTCCGGATTTTCCGAAACCGGGAATCCTTTTTTACGATATTTCGACCCTGCTATCCCACGCGGACGCTTGGCAGGTGCTGTCGGGCCGCATGGCGAAGATGATCGGCGCTTACCAACCGGATGTTCTGGCGGGAATCGAATCGCGCGGGTTTTTGGTCGCCGCGCCGTTGGCGCTCAAGCTCGGCCTCGGGTTCGTCATGATCCGCAAGAAAGGCAAGCTGCCGGGCAAGACTGTCGGCTATACCTACGATCTCGAATACGGCACCGATACGATCGAAATTCAGGAAGATGCCGTAAAGCCCGGCCAACGGGTGGTGATTTTGGACGACCTGATGGCGACGGGCGGCACCATGGCGGCGGCGACCGATCTCTTTCGCAAGGTCGGCGCGGACGTGGCGGCGGCGGCCTGCATCATCGAGCTGACCTTCCTCAAGGGCCGCGACAAGCTCGACGTGCCGTTCGAGGCGCTGGTCGCGTACGACGAATAAAAGACGTATTAACCGGCCGCGCGGCACCCCTACTTGCCCGGGGCGGTTTCCGATTCGGCCAAGGCGGCAATCTTCTTCATCACCGTCGGCAGCGCGTAATCGCCGAGCCGCCCGGCCGGGCACCAAACGCCGTCGACGGAATTCCTGCGCTCGATTTCGGCGGTCAGGACGGTGAGCTCCAGATGAAAATGCGTAAAGGTATGGCGCACGCTGCCCGGCACGCGCGTCCAGGCCGCCTTGACCGGTGCGCGGGACTTCGCCTCGGCCAACGGCCAATCGCGCTCGCGCCATTCGCTCGTCGGCACTTCCATCATGCCGCCGAGCAACCCGCTTTCCGCCCGCCGGCGCAACAACACCGTGCCGTCCGCCAAGGTGATCCAATAGGCGACCCCGCGCCGCGTCGGTTTCGCCCGCTTCGCTTTTTTCACCGGAAACAGTCGTGGATCGCCGTCCGCCAAGGCCCGGCAGGCCGACCTCACGGGGCACGCCCCGCACGCCGGGGTGCGCGGCGTACACACCATGGCGCCGAGATCCATCAAGGCCTGCGCGAAATCGCCGGCGCGCCGGGCCGGCACCAGCGGCGCCAGCCGGTCTTGCACCCGCGCTTTTCCCTCGGGCATCGCATTGGGGATCGCGAACAGGCGGGCGATCACGCGCATGATATTGCCGTCGACCGGCGCCGCCTTGCGCCCGAAGGCCAGCGCGGCGACGGCGGCCGCCGTGTAATCGCCGATTCCGGGCAAGGCGCGCAACGCGTCCTCGGTGTCGGGAAACACGCCGCCATGTTCCGAGACCACGGTTTGCGCGCATCGGTGCAGATTGCGCGCGCGGGCGTAATAGCCGAGCCCCTGCCAGGCATGCAGCACGTCGTCCAACGGTGCCTCGGCCAACCGCTCGACCGTCGGCCAACGTTCCAGGAACGCTTGAAAATACGAGCGCACCGTGGCGACGGTGGTCTGCTGCAGCATGATCTCGCTGAGCCAGATCCGGTAAGGATCGGGGGTTTCCCCCGGCTCGGCGCGCCACGGCAGTTTCCGGCGACGGCGATCGTACCAGCCCAAGAGCCGCCGGCGCAGCGCCGCCGGCGTGACGGCAGTACCGTTGATCGTGGGGCTTTCGGTGGGGTGCTGGGTGGATTGCGTTTTCGGCGCGCTCATGGCGAATAAGATAGTTTAGTTGTCGACGGACACGCCCGACCTTACCATATGGCTTCGAGGAGCCAAGCCGACATGACTACGGATCGTCCGTCTTATCCCAAGCAAGACCGCCGGGGCGGCGGGTTCAAGGCGCTTGCCGCCACCGTCGAGCGGTTCACCAAGCCGATCTTCGGAAAGCGCGGACTCGCCGACGGCGCCATTGCCGCGCAATGGCCCCAGATCATCGGCGATACCCTTGCCACGGTCACGATGCCGGAAAAGGTCAGCTACCCGCGCGGCGACCGGCGCGGCGGCACGTTATATCTACGTGTCGCCAACGGCAGCTTCGCGACCGAGCTGATTCACCTGGAGCCGCAGTTGATCGAGCGCATCAACCGCTATTTCGGCTATCAGGCCATCAGCCGGGTCAGGCTCAACCAGGGCCCGGTAACGGCGCCGAAATCGCCGCCGCGCTCCGGCGCGACCCCGGACCTTTCAGGGGCCGAGCCCGATATCAGGCTGGACGCCATCGACGATCCGGACCTGCACGCCGCGCTGCAAGCGCTCGGCCGAGCCGTCTCGTCGCGCCGGACCAAAGGCCACAAAACCGACATAAAGCCGTGATGGGATCGGAACCGGCCTGAAAAACACCGGCACCGGCCGAAAAAAACGTTGAATACCAAGGACGTATCATAAGCGAATTGGGCGCTTGCCCGGTGTTTAGGGCATCAGTATAGTCACCAACATATTGTGTTTTTGGAGGTAATTTTGCCCCGTTTTCTACCAAGTCTTGCGGTTTTTAGTGCCCTGATGTTCGGCCTCGCCGGCCCGGCGGCGGCCCTGCCCGGCGTCGAGGAGGCCATGAAGGACCGGGTTTTGGGCCGACCCGATGCGCCGGTCACGATTATCGAGTATTCCTCGCTGACCTGCCCGCATTGCATGGCCTTCCATCGCGACGTCCTGCCCGAGCTCAAGAAGGCCTATATCGATACCGGCAAGGCCAAGTTGATCTACCGGGATTTTCCGCTCGGCGGCCTGGCCATGGCGGCGGCGATGATGGCGCGCTGCGCCAAGCCCGAGCAGTATTTCGGGCTGATCGAAATTTTGTTCCGCGGCCAAGCGGAGTGGACACGCGGCGAGCAACCGTTGATCGCCCTCTCCCGGATCGGCCGCCTCGCCGGGTTGCCCGATTCGGAGGTTCAGGCCTGTTTTCAATATCGCGATCTGTGGCAAGCGATCAAAAACAGCGCCAAAAGCGCGGAACAAAAATATGACATTAATTCCACGCCCTCGTTTGTGGTAAACGACCAAAAGATTTCCGGCTCTTTGCCGCTCGAGGAATTCAAGAAAGTCATCGAAGCGGAACTCGCCAAGAAAAAATAGGAATCAGATTTTGCTTCGTTTTAACAGGCTCAAGCTTTCCGGATTCAAATCGTTCGTCGAACAGACCGAACTCGTTATCGAATCCGGGCTGACCGGGATCGTCGGGCCGAACGGCTGCGGCAAATCGAACCTGGTGGAAGCTCTGCGCTGGGCCATGGGCGAGACCTCGGCCAAGCAAATGCGCGGCTCGGGCATGGACGACATGATCTTCAGCGGCACCAACGACCGGCCCGCGCGCAACGTCGCCGAAGTGACCCTGAGCCTGGACAATTCCGAACGCACCGCGCCGGCCCTGTTCAACGACAGCACCGAATTGAACGTCAGCCGGCGGATCGAACGGGAAACCGGCTCGACCTACCGCCTCAACGGCAAGGAAGTCCGCGCCCGCGACGTCCAATTGTTGTTCGCCGATTCCGCGACCGGCGCGCGTTCGACGGCCTTGGTCAGCCAGGGCCGCATCGGCGCGATCATCGCCGCGAAACCGGTCGACCGGCGCAAGCTGCTCGAGGAAGCGGCCGGCATCACCGGCCTGCATTCGCGCCGCCACGAGGCGGAACTGCGCCTGCGGGCGGCCGAAACCAACCTCGAGCGCCTCGAGGACATCCTCGGCACCCTCGACGTGCAGATGCAAAGTCTGAAAAAACAGGCCCGCCAAGCCAACCGCTACCGCAACATCAGCAGCCACATCCGCAAGGCCGAAGCCATGCTGCTGCATCTGCGCATCAGCGCGGCGCGCGAGGACCTTGCCAAGAACGAGGAAAAGCTGCGCGCCGCCGAAACCGAGGTCGCGGCCCTGACGGCCAAGGCCGGCGCGGCGTCGAGCCGCCAAACCGACCGTGCCACCAAATTGCCGGAACACCGCCAAGCCGAGGCCGAGGCGGCCGCCGAGCTGCAGCGCCTGGAACTGGCCCGCGAACACCTCGAAGCGGAGCAACAGCGCATCGAAGCCGCCCGCGCCAACTGCGAAGCCCGCCTGGCCCAGACCGCCGCCGACATGGAACGCGAGCGCGCCCTGATCGCCGACGCCGAGGCCGCCTTGCGGATGCTGTCCGAGGAACGAACCCGGATCGAAACCGTTCAACACGCCGAGGCCGCCTCCCGCGACGAAGCCGCCGCCTTGTTGCAAGAGGCAACCCGGACGGTAAGCGCGCTCGAAGCCGAACTCAGCGAACTCACCTCCCGGCTCGCCGCCCGCGAAGCCCGCCGGAACAGCCTGCAGCAGTCGATCGAGGCCTTGAGCGACCGGCGCCACCGGCTCGGAACCCGCGCCGCCGAAATCGCCGAAGCCCACGCCGCGGCGGAACGCGAAGCCACCGATACCGACGCCTTGAAAGCGGCCGAGGAGCGCGCCACGACGGCGCGCGAGGATCTCGATCTGGCGCGCGCGCGCCTGGAAAACGCAAGCCGGGAAATCCAGACCGCGCGCGAGGCGGTCAACGCCTCGACCGGCGCGGTCCACGAGGCGCAACAGCGCCTGACCCGCTTGGAAGCCGAGGAAAAAGCGCTCGCCGACATGATCGAGATGGGGCCGGGCGATTTGTTCCCGCCGCTGATCGACGCGGTCACGGTGGAGCCCGGCCTGGAAGCCGCCCTCGGCGCGGCGCTCGGCGACGATCTGTCCGCGCCCGCCGACGAACCCGCGCCGGTGCATTGGCGCACGCTCCTGCCGATGGCGGACGCCCCGGCGCTGCCCGCCGGCGCCGAACCGCTGAGTGATTACGTCCGCGCCCCGGCGGCCTTGCACCGCCGGCTGTCGCAGATCGGCCTGGTGGCGGATTCGGAAACCGGCGCGCGCTTGGCGGCCGATCTTAAAGTGGGTCAACGCCTGGTCAGCCGGGACGGCGCGCTCTGGCGCTGGGACGGCTATACGGTTTCCGCCGGCGCCGCCACTGCGGCCGCGACGCGCCTGGAGAAACGCAACCGCCTGAAGGAACTGCGCGAGGAATTCATCGGCATTCGCCGCCACGCCGCCAACGCCGAGGCCCGGCTGCGCGAGGTGAAAAGCCTGGCCGAGACAGCCCAGGCGGACGAACGCACGGCGCGCGAGACCGCAAACCGCGCGGAAGAAACCTGGAACGCCGCACGCGACGCGTTCGCGAGCTTACGCGAAAAAACCGCCGAGCTTTCCTCCAAGCTGGCGTCCCTGCAGGAGTCCAAGCTCGCCGTCGAAAGCGATCTCGCCGAAACGACCCTGCACCTGCGCACGGCGGAAGAGGAATTCTCGACCCTGACCGACATCGACGCCTTGCGCGAGCAGGCGAGCGCCTGCCAGGCGACGCTCAACGAGCACCGCACGGTCCAGCTCAATCGGCAAAGCGCCTTCGACAACCTGAGCCGGGCCGCCGAGGAACGGCGCGAGCGGCTCGAGGCGATCGTGCGCGAAGTCGAGTCCTGGACCGGCCGGCGCGATGCCGCCACCCGTAAGCTCGAGGAATTGACCGCGCGCCAACAAGAGCAGACGGAAGAACACGAAAGACTCGAAAAAGCGCCGGAAGAATTAAAGACCAAACACGCCACCCTGATGGGCCAGATCGAGACCGCGGAACTGACCCGCAAGGTCGCCGCCGACGAACTCGCCGTCGCCGAAAGCCACCTGCGCGAAGCCGACCGGGAATTGCGCGAAGCCGAAATCGCCGTGGCGCAAGCCCGCGAGGCCCGGGTGCGCATCGAAGGACTCGTCGAACAGGCCAAACAGGCGGTCGACAACCTGATCGAGCGGATTCGCGAACGCATCGAAGCCGCGCCTGAGGATCTGCTCGAAATCGCCGAGCACAACCCGGAAAAGGAACTTCCCGACATGGATTCGGTCGAGCGCCGCCACGAACGGCTGCTGCGCGAACGCGACACCATGGGCCCGGTCAACCTGCGGGCCGAACAGGAAGCCCAGGAACTCGAAGAACAGATCGAAACGCTCAACACCGAACGCATCGACCTCGTGGAGGCCATCGACAAACTGCGCCAGGGCATCAACCAGCTCAACCGCGAAGGCCGCGAACGCCTGCTGGCGTCCTTCAAGGAAGTGGACGGCCACTTCCAGGACCTGTTCGTGCGTTTGTTCGGCGGCGGCCGGGCGCATCTGCAGCTGACCGAAGCGGACGATCCGCTCGAAGCCGGCCTCGAAATTCTGGCGAGCCCGCCGGGCAAGAAGATGCAAGTGCTGTCGCTGCTGTCGGGCGGCGAGCAGGCCCTGACCGCGCTCTCGCTGCTGTTCGCCGTGTTCATGACCAATCCGGCGCCGATCTGCGTGCTGGACGAGGTCGACGCGCCGCTCGACGACGCCAACGTCGACCGGTTCTGCAATCTGCTCGACGAAATGTCCGAATCGGGCCACACGCGCTTCATGATCATTACCCACCACCGCATGACCATGGCCCGCATGCACCGCCTGTTCGGCGTCACCATGGCCGAGCAGGGCGTCTCGCAACTGGTATCGGTCGACCTCCAGCAGGCCGAGGGCCTGCGCGAGCAGATCAGCGCCGCCTGACCCCTTTTTCTACCCTTTCCCGATCCTTTCCCGGTGGGCGCCGACTCCTTACCGCCGTTTTTGCGCCATCCCGGCCCCACCCGGGAGCCGGCCATATTTCCCTTTTATTTCCATGCGGTTGCGGCAACCCTGCCCGGCCTTGACAGGCTCCGAACCCGCCAGTACTTTGCGCCGCGGCCTTGGATCGGACGCCTTAGTTTAAGGCCGTGACACTTCGGCGGGACGCTGTCAGGATTTCTCTCGGGAGCATTCCATGAGCAAACGCAAAACGCCGAAACCGCTAGACGATCTCACGGCCCGGATATTCCGGGCCCGGCAATCGGGACAAACGCCTAATGACAAAGCCGATCAACCCCACGGAGCCTCGAAATCCGCCTTCGGCCAAGCGCTTCGCATCGGCGTCGAAATGGCGGCCGCGCTCGCGGTCGGGTTTATCATCGGCTGGCTGCTCGATAATTGGCTCGGCACCAACCCGTGGTTCAAGGTCATTTTTCTGCTTATGGGGGCTGCCGCCGGCATTTTAAACGTGTACCGTCTGGCCAGCGGCTTCGGTTACGCCGCCGGTTACCGACAACCGGAAACGCCGCACGCGGCCGAGACGCCCAAGATACAAGACGAGACACAAGACCAGACACAAGAGACGAGGAAGACGCCGCCGTCGAAGACGACCGATCCGGCGGCAAACGAGGGGAAGGGAGAGAACTGAACGTGGCCGAAGCACATAGCCCGCTCGCGCAATTCGAAATCAAGCCGCTGATCCCCATCCATCTCGGCGGACTCGACGTTTCCTTCACCAATTCGGCAGCCTGGATGTCGCTGACGGTCCTCGCCATCAGCCTCTTCATGATCCTCAGCATGCGCGGCCACGCCTTGGTGCCGAACCGGCTGCAGTCGATCGCCGAACTGACGTACATGTTTATCGCGAACATGGTGCGCGACAATGTCGGCACCGGCGGGCGGCCCTACTTCCCGTTCATCTTCTCGCTGTTCATGTTCGTCCTGTTCGGCAACATGTTCGGCATGATCCCCTATAGCTTCACCTATACCAGCCACATCATCGTTACCTTCTCGCTGGCGATCTTCATCTTCATCGGCGTGACGCTGATCGGCCTGATCAAGCACAAGATTCGCTTTTTCTCCTTTTTCATGCCGCCGGGCGTGCCGATGCTGATGGCGCCGCTGCTGGTGCCGATCGAGATCATCTCCTATCTCTCCCGGCCCATCAGCCTGTCCGTACGTCTGTTCGCCAACATGACCGCCGGCCATACGCTGCTCAAGGTGTTCGCCGGGTTCGTGATTTCGCTCGGCGTGATGGCGGGCTGGCTGCCGCTGCTGTTCGTGGTGGCGCTCACCGGCCTCGAAATCGTGATCGCATTCCTGCAGGCGTTCGTGTTCGCCATTCTGACATGCCTGTACCTGTCGGATGCCCTACACCTGCACTAATCGACGTTTTGAACTTTTAACTTTGTAACTTTGTAACTTCTCAGGAAAAGGAAACGGGAAAATGGAACTTGCAGCAGCTAAATTGGTTGGCGCCGGTCTTGCCGTGATCGGTGTTGCCGGTTCCGGTGCCGGTATCGGTATCGTGTTCGGCGCATACGTGTTGGCGGTCGGCCGCAACCCGGCCTCGCAGCCCCAGGTGTTTCCGATGACCATGCTGGGCTTCGCCCTGTCGGAAGCCATCGCGCTGTTCGCCCTCGTGATTTCGCTTCTCATCCTATTCGGCTAAACCGCACGCTCCCAACCGAGAGGCCTTTCGATGCCGCAACTCGATCCCAACACGTTTTTGCCCCAGGTCGTCTGGCTGGTAATCACGTTCGGCGTTCTGTTCCTTGTCATGTGGCGGATTGCGCTGCCGCGTATCGCCGATGTGCTGGAAGCGCGCCAAAAACGCATCGAGACCAATCTCGAAAAGGCCGAAGACTTCAAAAAGGACGCTCAAGCGGCCCTGGAGGCCTACGAGGCCTCGATGGCCGCTGCCCGCGATCAGGCCCAGGCCGTGATCGCGGGGGTGCGCGAGGCCATGACCGAGGACGCCGCGAAGCGCCAGGCGGAACTCGCCGAAACCCTGACCGAGCGCATCGACGAGGGAGAAGCCCGCATCGAGCAGGCCAAGAACGAAGCCATCGGCCAGATCCAGGACATGTCCGCGGCGTTGACCGCGGCGGCCATGGAACGGCTCGTCGGCGAGCGCCCGAGCGAGGCCGGCCTCGGCGCCGCAGTCGATGCCGTGCTCAAAAGCCGCACGACGGGCTGAGGGAAGCGATCATGCTGAACGATCCGACTTTCTGGGTTCTCGTCGCCTTCGTGATCTTCTTCGGCCTGATCGGCAAGAAGGTCTGGACCGCCGCCGGCAGCGCACTCGATGCGCGTGCCGGGAAGATCAAGGCGGACCTGGATGAAGCCGAAAAAATCCGCGAGGAAGCCCAGGACCTGCTGGCGCAATACCAGCGCAAGCAGCGCGACGCCGCCAAGGAGACCGAGCAGATCGTCGACAAGGCCCGCGCCGAGGCCGAACGCTACGGCAAACAGGCCCAGGAAAATCTGGAAAAAGCCCTCGCCCGGCGCGAACAGCTGGCCACCGACCGGATCGCGTACGCCGAGAAAGCCGCGATCGACGACATCCGGCGCATGGCCGCCGACATCGCCATCGAGGCGACTCGGCACCTGCTGGCCGAGGAGATCAAGGGCGCGCGCGCCGACAAACTGATCGACGGCGCGATCAAGGACCTGCCGGGCAAGCTGCATTAGAACAAATCATTCCAATCTCGCGTCGATCGCGATTTGAACCACGCCGTAGATCGGCGTGCTTTCGAGGTCTTCATGCGCCCGCGGCACGTCCTCGAACGGATACGTCCGCCCGACGTGATGGCTGAGCCGACCGTTCGCGAGATGATCGGTGATCTCGGCGAACGCCAGATCGAGCGCCGCCGTCGGCATGCGAAACACCGTCACCATGCGATAGACCGTATTCATGAACTTGTTCGGATAGAACTTGAACACCGGCTCGTGCGCGCCCGGCGAGCCATACGTCGAGACCGTGCCGTTGCAGCGGATGAGATCGCGATGCAGATCGATGTTGGCGCCGAAATCGACCTCGACGATACGGTCCACGCCGGTGCCGCCGGTGAGCGTCTTGATCTCTTTCGCCAGGTCGTCGGTCTTGTAGTTGAGCACGTGATCGCAACCCAAGGCCTTCACGTCGCGCGCCTTGCCGTCGGAGCCGACGCTGCCGATCACCCGCGCTCCCGACAGCTTGGCGAACTGCACCGCGTACTTGCCGACCCGGCCCGAGGCACCGCTCACGTACACCCATTCTCCCGTCACCGGGCCGTCGGGAAAAAGCGAGACGTGCGCGGTGACGGCGGGCACGCCGAGGCACGCGCCTTCCGCGAGTGAGGTATTGTCGGGAAGCCTGATCGCCTGGCGCGCGGGCAGCACGCACAACTCGGCGCACGAGCCGTACGCGCGCTCTTGGCTGTCGGCCTGGGGGCCGAACAGCCAGACCCGTTCGCCCAATCTCGATTCCGGCACGCCCGCGCCGACCTTCTCGATCATGCCCGAACCGTCGTTGTGCGGGATGATCTTGTCGAACCGCCCGATGTCGCGCCCGACAGACGGCCCGATGGAATTGCGCCGCTTGCAATCGGTCGGGTTGATCGCCGAATAGGCAACCCGCACCCGAACCTCTCCCGGACCCGGCTCGGGGTCGGGCAGATTGCCGAATTGCAGAACATCCCTCGCCGGCCCCGGCGTTTCGAACCACCATGCGCGCATCGTTTCGCCTCGTTTTCGGGCTGTTAACTCTTTTCGACGGCTTCTCGAAGACATGCTAGCATAAACCCCTCGTTTTCGAAGGCGGCTTCAAACGCCTTTCACGGGGTATTTATCGAGTTCGACGCAACCCCACACGCAAAGGAGCGACGCCATGGCGGCACTGCAATCGAGCGGACAGGCAAGCGATATCGGTTGGGGAAAGGTTTTCAGAATTTGGTGGCTGCTCGCCTGGCGGTGGCTGGCCGGCATGCTGATCATCGGCGGCGGCATCGGGTATCTGCTCGGCCTGCTGCTCGCCAAGGCGGGCGCCGGCCAAGACGCGATCACCGCGATTCATTCGATCGTCGGCATCGCGATTTTCGTATTTTGGGGGCTTGCCGTCGTTCGCATGGCGCTCAATAAATACTACCGGGATTTTCGCATCACGCTGACTTAGAAAAGGCCCCCCGCACATGCAGGCACGGATCAAATGGGTCCAGGACAGGACGTTCCTGGGCGAATCGGGTAGCGGCCACACCATCGTCATGGACGGCGCGCCCGAGGCGGGCGGGCGCGATCTCGGCGTGCGCCCGATGGAAACGCTGCTGATCGGCATGGGCGGCTGCACGGCCTTCGACGTGGTACACATCCTTGAGAAGTCCCGCGAGCCGGTCGAGGACTGCGTCGCCGACATCACCGCCGAGCGGGCCGAAGAAGACCCCAAGGTCTTCACAAAAATCCACGTGAAATTCACCGTCAGCGGTAAAAATCTCAAGCGCGAGAAGGTCGAACGCGCGGTTCGCTTGTCGGCGGAAAAATATTGCTCGGCCTCGATCATGCTCGCCAAAACCGCCGAAATCACCCACGAGATCGAGATCGTCGACACCGCCGCCTGAGCGTCGGCTCACCAGACAGGCCGTAGCGCCTTGATTTTGCCGGAATTCGGTCTCACTTTATTCCTACGTCCTTTGCCCATTATCAGGAGAACTCTCATGACCATGCCGAAAGCCGTTTTTTTCGGCCTCGCCCTCATTGCGCTCGCCGTCGTTTTCAACAAGGAAGCCGTGACCCAGACAACGGCGGGCGCGAGCGGCACGTACGCCATCACCTCATCGGCCGATACCTCGGTCTGGCGCGTCAACACCCTCTCGGGGCAGGTTTCGTATTGCCGCAAGGAATTCGCCAATGCCCCGGCCAAATGCGGTTCCTGGTCGACGCCGTAAGGGCCGCCGGTCATCCTTCGGTATAGCTTATCCCTCGGGATAATGGAGCGGCGGCGGCGGTTCCTTTAGAATTCAGGCATGCTATCGAATAGGGAGCATGCCGATGCCGCTATGCAATCAAACTCTACAAAGCCCCATTCCCGAAGAGGAAAACCGCTACGGACTCGTCGGCAATCGTCTGATGGTTTTTTGCTCGCGCAACGCATCGGCCGGGCGGGCCGAAACCGCCGCGATGAACGAGACCGAAACCGGCGATGAGGGTTCGTCGCCGCGGCCCCTGTGGCCCGACTGGCTCAAGTCCACTTTCCGGTCTCATCCGTAATTTTTCGTTCTTCTCCCCCCCCCCAAGATCGGATTATGGTTATCGGAACCACGCGATGTTTCCGGCAAACCCCGATCCGATCCGGGAAACGCCGCTCGTCATCGCATACACGATCGACCACGGGAGACACCACATGCCGGACGATACCCCTCAACCGCCTTGGTTTTTCAACCTTCACGAGGCCACCCAAGGCCTGAAACGCGAACTGGCGGCCGGGATCAACACCCGCATTTTCGTCGGCGACAACGTCATGCTGTCTGTCGTGCGCATCGAGCCGAACACGGAAGGCACGCTTCACAGCCACGACGAGGAACAATGGGGCGTCGTTCTCGAGGGCGCGTGCGTGCGCATTCAGGACGGCCGGGAAATTCCCGCCAAGGCCGGCGACTTCTGGTGGACGCGCGGCGGCGTCGAGCACAACGTGCGTACCGGCGAACAGGCCTGCACGGTTCTCGATATTTTCAGTCCGCCGCGCGAGGAATACAAAAAAGCGGGGTAAGGATACGGCGATCCCGATCACGATTAACGGCCGAAATTTGCCAATCCCCGGAAAAATCGTTACTCTACGATAAGAAATAAATATCAATAATAATGAGTATCAATAAGGGGGGACGGGACTCATGTTGGGCGCGCGTTGGTCGGCAATCGTATTGTCTTTGCTTCTGGCGGGAGGCTTCGGGCCGGGCACGGCGAGCGGCAAGGAGGTACCGGAACGCCCGATTGCCGTACGGGTCAATCCCTTGAGCATTCCGGTCGCCAAACCGAACAATGCCGGCAACACGGAATTCATCACCGTTTATCTGGTCGTGAATAAAAAAAGCCACGTCGAAAATGCCTGCTATTGGATTCCGCGCATTCGCGACGCCCTGATGCAGACCTTCTACCAAAGCCCGATGGCGTGGGATCATTTCACCAAACTGCATTTGGGCGCGGAAGATGCCCGGCTCTATCGGACCGTGCAATACGCCCTCAACGACAAAGGCTTGGTGGCCAGGGTGCACGCGGCCCCCAGTGTCCTTACATCGGCCAAAAGCCTGATAGCGCTTAAAAATACACCCATCACCAAGTGCAAGGTCGAGAAAGCCGAAAAAGACAAGAAAAAACACTGATTGCCGGATCTTTCGCCGGCTGTGACTATCGTCACGGCACGATGTCTTCCGATACGCTATACTACATAACAATGATAAATCTTCCGGGAAGAACGATGATCGGCGCTTTGCGGCTGGGCCTTACCCTTATTCTCTGTTATTTCGGCGTGGCCGTCCTGCACGGCGGGCAGGCCGCCGCCGCCAAGAGACCGCCCGCGATACAAATGCCCCCCATCATGGTTCCCGTGAAACTGCCCAACGGCGATATCCGCAAGGCCGAAGTGACCGTTTACGCGGTTATCCCCGACGTCGATTTCATCGAGGCGGCGTGCGCCTATCGCATGACAATCAACAATACGATCCTGCGCGACATGAACGGAAGGCCGATGACTCTCGAGCAATGGGGCAAGCTCGAGCTCGGCAGCCAGGACGTCCGCCTGTCGCGCCTCGTGAACGCGGCCCTGCAAAAAGAATGGATCGTTCAGATTCACGCGGTCGCCGGCACCCGCGCCCGGCCGAAATACACGCCCTGGACCGAACGGGTCAGGCTTTTGACGTGCGCGGATTGGGAGAGCTGGAAAAAACGGAAGCCGCCGCCGCCGCCGCCGATTTTCAACGAACCGATCTTCAGACAGTTCCGCCAATAGCGCCCTATACTTTAGTATCGTTTCGGCGTTCGGACGGGCCTGATAGGGTGCATACCCCTGTCATCACGCCCCACGCCCACTTCCATGTTCGCCGACCTGATCCCCGCGCCTTACACGCCGTTCGCCGGCATTTCCGATGGCGCCGTGATCATCGTCTATATCGCCAGTTTCGTCGGGTTTTTCTCGCGCGGCCTGTTCGGTTTCGGCTCGAACATGCTCATCATCATCGTGATCACTTGGATTCTCGGGCCGCACCACGCCGTTTTGCTGACCGTGCTGACGACCAGCGTGGCGCAGCTTCATCTATTCCCGCAAGGCATTAAAACGGCGGATTGGAAACTCGCCCGCACGCTCATCCTCGGCCAGATTATCGGAATCGCGGCCGCGACATGGGTTTTCATCTCCCTGAAAGCGGATTGGTTGACCTTTCTGTTGGGCGTTTTGGTGACCCTCAACGTGCTCATGGACCGGTATCAACTTTTGACCCGGCTCGGCCGATACATCGACATGCGCGGCACGGCCACGGTTTCCGGTCTGGCCGTGTCCTCGGGCATGCTCGGCACCCTCAGCGGCGGCGGCGGAATCTATATTCTCATCCCCTACTTGAAACTTTCATGCGGCGACGCGCTTACCCTGCGCGGCACGGCGATCGCCCTGTCCGGCTTTTTCATCTATGCGCGCCTCGCGGCTCTCGCCGTCGCCGGCGCCTTCGCGCCGCATATGCTGGTCGAAACGGCGCTGATCCTGCCGGCCGTCTTTCTCGGCACCTGGAGCGGCACGCACATGTTCCGCATCATCAGCGCCGAACGGTTTTACGGCTTTTTGCAATTTTTCCTGATCGCGGCCGCGATGGCCCTGATCGGGCGCGGCCTCTGGAAGATTCTTTAACGCTGCCCGATCAGATCGAGCCATTCCCGCTCGCTTAGCATCGCGACGCCGAATTCCTCGGCCTTCTTCGCCTTCGAGCCCGCGCCGGGCCCGGCGACGACGTAATCGGTTTTTTTGGAAACCGAACCCGCGACCTTGGCGCCGAGGCTTTCCGCGCGCGCCTTGGCCTCGCCCCGACTCATGGTTTCGAGCGTGCCGGTGAAGACGACCGTCTTGCCGGCGACGGGGGAATCGCCCGTCGGCACGGCGAAATCCTCGACCGTCAGCACCCGGTCGAGATCGTCGAGCACGTCTTGGTTGTGCGGCTCGGCGAAGAAGCCGAGAAGATCGTCCGCCATCGACGGGCCAATGCCTTCGATGTTGATGAGATCGGCATAGGCGTCCGATTCCCGGTCCTGGGATTCTTGCATGGCCTTGCGTAATTCCATGAGCGAACCGTATTGGCGCGCCAGCAGCCGCGCGGTCGCCTGCCCGACTTGGCGAATCCCTAATGCGTAGATGAAACGGTCGAGTCCGATGGTGCGTTTCTCGGCGATGGCGGCAAACAGGTTGCGCATCGATTTTTCGCCCCACCCTTCGCGGCCCTGAAGGTCGTCCGCCTTGCCTTCGAGGCGGAAGATATCGCCCGGCGTTTCGATCAGCTTGTCGCGCCAGAACGCTTGGATATGCTTTGCCCCGAGCCCTTCGATATCGAAGGCGTCGCGCGACACGAAATGCTTGAGGCGCTCGACCGCCTGGGCCGGGCAGATCAGGCCGCCGGTGCAGCGCCGGGCCACCTCGCCCTCCTCGCGCACGGCCAAGCTGCCGCATTCCGGGCAGGAGTCGGGAAATTTATATTTCCTGGCGCCTTTTTTGCGCTTCTCGGGCACGAATCCGACCACCTGCGGGATCACGTCGCCGGCGCGCTGCACGATCACGGTATCGCCTTCCCGGATATCCTTGCGCGCGATCTCGTCCTCGTTGTGCAGGGTCGCGCGCGACACCACCACGCCGCCGACCGTGACCGGCTCCAGGTCCGCCACCGGCGTCAGCGTGCCGGTGCGCCCGACCTGGATGAAGATTTTTTTCAGGACCGTCTGCGCCTGTTCCGCCGGAAACTTGTGCGCAATGGCCCAGCGCGGCGCGCGCGAAACGAACCCGAGTCGGCGCTGCCAGTCGATCCGGTTGACCTTGTAAACGACGCCGTCGATGTCGTAATCGAGGCGCGCGCGCTTCGCTTCCAGGTCGGCATGCAGCGCCAAGGCGTCCTCGATGGTCTTGCAGACTTTCGCATAGGGATTGACCGGAAATCCCCATGTCTTGAGGTTCTTATAGAACGCCTCCTGCGTTTCCCAATCGGCGGCGCCGCCGTAGCCCTCGCGATCCGTGCCCGTCACCTCGCCCCAGGCGTAGGCGAAGAAACGCAGCGGACGGCACGCGGTGACGGAAGAATCGAGCTGGCGCAGCGATCCGGCGGCGGCGTTGCGGGGATTGGCGAACACCTTCTCGCCGCGTTCCGCCTGGCGTTCGTTCAAGGCCGCGAATTCCTTCTTGGACATATACACCTCGCCGCGCACTTCGAGCACGTCCGGCGCATGGTCCTTGATCGCGGCCGGAATTTCCTTGAGGGTTCTTAGGTTCACGGTGATGTTCTCGCCCGTGGTGCCGTCGCCGCGGGTCGCGCCCATGACGAATTTGCCTTTTTCATAACGTAAAGCAACGGACAATCCGTCGATTTTGGGCTCGGCCATGATCTCGACGGCCTCGCCGCTATCGAGTCCCAGAAACCGGCGCACGCGGTCGATGAAATCGCGCACGTCGTCGGCATCGAACGCGTTGCCCAGCGACAGCATGGGCCGGGCATGCGCGACCTTCTCGAATTTCTCCGCCGGTGCCGCGCCGATCCGCTTCGACGGGCTGTCGTCGCGGACCAATTCGGGAAACCGCTCTTCGATGGCGTCGTTGCGCCGGCGCAGGGCGTCGTATTCGGCATCCGTTATGACCGGGGTATCTTCCTGATAGTACGCCTTATCGTGTTCGGCGATGGCGTGCGCCAGAACCTCGAGCTCGGCGGCGGCTTCGAGGGGCGTCAGCTCTTCGACGGAACGCTCGCGCCGGGAATCGTTCACGAATGCGAGCCCCGCAGCAGGCTCCCGGCGGCGGCCCGGGCTTCGTCGGTGATCTTCTTGCCCGACAGCATGCGCGCGATTTCTTCGCGGCGCGCGGGCTCGTCCAACGCCTCGACGGACGTCACCACGCCGGTCTTCGTTTCGGCCTTGGCGACCCGCCAATGAACCTTGCCCCGGGCCGCGACCTGGGGCGAATGGGTCACCACCAGGACCTGACTGGTGTCGGCCAGGCCCGCGAGCCGCTCGCCGACGGCGGCGGCCACCTTGCCCCCGACGCCGGCATCGACCTCGTCGAAAATCAGGGTCGAGACCGTATCCGCTTCCGCCAACACGACCTTCAAGGCCAGCATGAACCGCGCGATCTCGCCGCCCGAGGCAATCCGGTTCAACGGCCCCGGCGGCATGCCCGGGTTGGTCGCGACCTCGAACGTCACGGCGTCCAAACCGTGTTCGGCCCAATCGGCTTCCGGCAAGGGGTCCAGCCGGGTCGCGAAGGCCGCCTTTTCGAGATGAAGCGGCGCCAGCTCCCGGGTCACGGCCTTATCCAGGCGTTTCACGGCCTTTTGGCGCGATGCCCGCAGGATCTCGGCGGCTTCGGCATATTGCGCGCGCGCCTCTTTCTCGGCCCGGCGCAACTGCTCGAGATTGGCGCCGCCGCTCTCGAGTTGCGCCAATTGGTCGCTCAAATCGGCATGCACGGCGGGCAGGTTGTCGACCGTGGTATTGTGTTTGCGGGCGGCGGCGCGCAGGGCGAACAACCGTTCCTCCAATTTTTCCAGGGCGGCGGGATCGAGATCGATGGCCGCGCCGACCTTCTCGAGCAACGCCATGCCTTCGGCGATATCGGCGGAGGCACGGTCGAACGCCGCGATCACCGGATCGAGCCGGCCCTCGGCCTTGTCCGCGACCCGTTCGAGGTGGCGCAAGGCCGTCCGCACGGCGCCGTCGACTCCGCTGCCGTCGTTCAAGGCGTCGGCGGCCTGGCGCAGCGCGTCGATCAGCTTCTCGCCATGCATCATGAAGGCGCGTTGTTGCGCCAAGGTGTCTTCTTCGCCCGGCTGCGGATCGAGGACGTTCAATTCATCGACGACATGGCGCAGGAAGTCCTCGTCCCGGCGCGCCTGCGTCAGCGCCGCTTCGGCCCGGACCCGGGCATCGGCGGCGGCGCGCCACCCCCGATACGCCACCGACGTTTGATCGAGAAGTTTGCCGTGCCCGCCGAAGGCATCGAGCACGCCGCGATGCGTCGACGGATTCAGCAGCCGTTGATTTTCGAACTGACCGTGAATCTCCGCCAGCGCCTCGGCAAGCTGCTTGAGAAATCCGATGCTGACCGGCTGGTCGTTGACGAACGCCCGCGAGCGGCCGTCGTTGCCCAAGACCCGGCGCAGAAGAATCGCCCCTTCCTCGGCCTCGATTTCCTGTTCGGCCAGAAGATCGAAGACGGGATGCCCCGGCGGAATGTCGAAGGCCGCCGTCACGGCGGCCTTGTCGGCGCCGACCCGAACCAAGCGCGCATCGCCGCGCGCGCCCAACGCCAATCCCAGGGCATCCAAGAGAATGGATTTCCCGGCGCCGGTTTCGCCGGTGAGAACGCAAAGGCCGGCATCAAAAACGAGATCGAGTTTTTCGATCAGAACCACATCGCGAATCGACAATGTGCTCAACATACCGCGGGGTCCGTCACCAAAGCTTGTACCAAGGCTTCTCCCTGGGGCGGATATGCCGCTCTTCGACCAACTCGTAGGAATCGATATACCATTCGCTGCCCGGGTAGTTATGCCCCAACACCGCCGCCGTCTTGCGCGCCTCGCCTATGACGCCCAAGGCCAGATACGCTTCGGTCAGGCGGTGCAGCGCTTCGGGAACGTGAGTCGTCGTCTGAAAATTGTCGACCACCGTTTTAAATCGGTTGATCGCCGCCAGATAGCGCCGTTGCTTGAGATAATAACGCCCGATATCCATCTCCTTGCCGGCCAAGTGATCCTGGGTCAGCTCGATCTTGACCTTGGCGTCGCGGGCATACGGGCTGTCGGGAAACCGGGTCACCAATTCGCGCAGCGATTTCAGGGCCAATTCGGTCATTTGCTGATCGCGCGACACGTCCGAGATTTGCTCGTAATAGCAAAGCCCCTTCAGGTAATAGGCGTAGGGAACGTCCTTATGGGCGGGATGCAATTGGATGAAACGATCCAACGCGATGATGGCGCTGTCGTATTGGTTGTACAGATAGTGCGCATACGCGGCCATGATCTTCGCGCGCGTCGCCCACATAGAATAGGGATGCTGGCGCTCGACCTCGTCGAACTCCTGGGCGGCGAAAGCGAAATCGCCCCGGTCCATGGCCTTCATGGCGGTTTCGTAGATACCGGCGACCGGCCGCTCGACGTACTTCTTGGCCTCGTCGCCGCCGCTGCACGCCGCGAGCGCCAGCCCCGCCGTCAGAACGACGGCGGCCGAAAGGCGGCGGCGGGAAAAGGTGAGGAGTCGATATGTCATGTTCGATCAGGAATAGGTCAGACCATCGGTTCAAGCGGCGCAAAGTATATCATGGTGTTTAAGCGGAGGCACACCCCATGGGCGCAAAGCGGCCACGCCGATATACTGCCGGAAAAGACGGGGGTAAAGAGGCTAAAGCGGGCGGCGAATCAGGCGGTTGCCGCCAGGAGCGATTCGGTGACGTCGGGCAGGCCGTGATCGCCGACCGACGCCGTGGTCAGATCGGCCCGCAGATCGACGTAGCTCCAATTGGAGGGATCGGCGAAAACGGCCCGGAGAAGACCGTTGTTCGCGGCATGGCCCGAGCAAATGCCGTGGAAATGGCCGATCAGAGGAGCACCCGCCAGATACAGATCGCCGACCGCGTCGAGCATTTTATGACGCACGAACTCGTCATCGAAACGCAAGCCGTCCTCGTTCAGGATTTTATCGTCGCTGACGACGACGGCGTTTTCCAGGGAACCGCCCTTGGCCAGCCCAAGCTCCCAAAGAGCCTCGACTTCATGGAGAAATCCGAAGGTTCGGGCACGTGCCAGCTCGCGCTTGAAGGTTCCGTTGATCAAGCCGATGGCGAAACTTTGGCGGGAAACGACAGGGCTGTCGAAATCGATCTCGAACGCGACCGAAAAACCGTCGCCGGGCCGCAACGCGGCAACCCACTCACCGCCTTCGACCCGCACCGGCTTTTCGATACGGATCGCACGGCGCGGGCGATCCTGTTCCAGCGTGCCCGCGCACTCGATCAAAAACACGAACGGCGCGGAACTGCCGTCCATGACCGGCACTTCCGGGCCGTCGATTTCAACGATGGCGTTGTCGATCCCGCATCCGGCCAAGGCCGCCATCAGGTGTTCGATCGTGGCGACGGTCGTGCCGGCATCGTTTCCGACGGTCGTACACAAACGCGTATCGACGACGTTTTGCCAGGAAGCCGCGACGACCGCGCCGCTTCCGCCGATATCGGTGCGCCTGAAAACAATACCCGTATCCGGCGCGGCGGAGCGCAACGTCAAGGAAACCTTGGCCCCGGAGTGGAGCCCCACGCCGGAACAACCGATGGTGCTTTTCAGGGTGTGCTGACGAAAGCCGTTGCGGCTGCCGCTCGAGGACGATTGCCCGGTCGAGCGGTCCGACTTCGCCATGTATTTAGGGCCGGTCTTTGCGATTGCCATGACTCTTATTGTTCCCTTTTTGTCTCCTTTTTGCCGGAGTCAACGCCCTCTCGGACCCGCATCCGGCGCCCCTTTGGAGTCGGGACTACCAGGAGCGTATGTAACAACTGCTCCCGGTGCCCTCAAATCAATCTTTGTTTCAGAATGTTACGTCTCCTCAAGGACTTAGCCTCAGTTCGCCTGACGGCGCAAAAACGCCGGAATATCGAGCAAATCCTCGTCCTCCGGCGCCGAAACCAGCCGATCCACGGGATTCATCCCGCCCAGCTCGCGCTGCGACTCGCCCGAGGCCATCTCGGCGGATTCGGCCGATTTCGCGGCCGATTCGGCTGCCGGATGTTGCGTGATCGTCGCCGACAGTGCCGGTTTCGATACCGGTTTGGGGGCCGATTTCGGGGCCGATGCCATAGCCGGCATCGCCTCGGTCGGACGGGCCCGGCCCGTTCCGGTCACCCGCTCGAACAGCGACGGGCCCTTTTTCTTGGGCGCCGCTTCCGCCATGTCCGCGATCGCGGAATCGGTTCCCGTTGCCCTGGCGTCGAGCGGCACGTCCAGGCGCGTTTGCGGCTCGATTTCGTCGTGCGCCTCGGATTTGCGCGCGCCGTTGGCCATGGCGGCGACGGCGAACGGGTCCGGGCTCTTGCGGACCTCGCCGGTTTCGCGTTCCACCGGCGCCGGCGGAATATACGCATCGCTGGCGTTGGCCGACGGCATGGCCGCGGGTTTGCCTTCCGGAGCGGATTTGAGGGCCGGTTTTTGCGCGGCGACCGCCGTGCGAACCGGCTTCGGCGCGTCTGCCTCGGGTTGCGCGGCAGCCTCGGGTTGCGCGGCGGCGGCCGCGGGCGCGGCTTGCGGTTTCACGTTGACCGTAACCGTTTTCGCCTTGCCCGACGGATGGGACGAAACGACCGGCGCCCATTCCTTGACCGGCTCGCTGATGTCGGGCGCGGCCTCGGACGGTTGCGGCGCTGCCTGAGCCGCTGCCGGGATCGGGGCCGGGGCCTCCGTCTGCGGCGCCGTCGTCGACACGGTTTGCGGTTTCGGCCGCTCGATCTTTTCCATGAGCCTGACCATCGGCGGCAACGGCTGCTTGATCATCCCGGCGTCGATCCCGGTGGCGACCACGGAAACGCGCATACGCCCGTCCATGGTTTCGTCGAAGGTCGAGCCGAAGATGATATAGGCTTCCGAATCCACTTCCTTGCGAATCCGTTCGGCGGCTTCGTCGACCTCGAACAGGGTCATATCCATGCCGCCCGTGATGTTGATCAAAACGCCCTTGGCGCCCTGCATCGAGGTGTCGTCGAGCAGCGGGTTCGAAATCGCCGCTTCGGCGGCGTCGATGGCCCGGGTTTCGCCCTCGGCTTCGCCGGTTCCCATCATCGCCTTGCCCATCTCGCTCATGACCGAACGCACGTCGGCGAAATCGAGGTTAATCAGGCCCGGCATCACCATCAGGTCGGTCACGCCGCGAACCCCGGAATACAAGACCCGGTCGGCCATGGAGAATGCATCGGCGAACGTGGTTTTCTCGTTGGCGACGCGGAACAGATTCTGGTTCGGAATGATGATCAGCGTATCGACGTATTGTTCCAGTTCCTGAATGCCGGTATCCGCCAAACGCATGCGGTGAACCCCTTCGAAATGGAACGGCTTGGTCACGACGCCGACCGTGAGGATCCCGTGCTCGCGGGCCGCCTTGGCGATCACCGGCGCGGCCCCCGTGCCGGTGCCCCCGCCCATGCCGGCGGCGATGAAGAGCATATGCGATCCTTGAATAAGGTCCAGGATATCGTCCAGGGTTTCCTCGGCGGCGGCGCGGCCGACTTCGGGCTTCGAGCCCGCGCCGAGGCCCTGGGTGACGCCGACCCCCAATTGGATCGTCGTTTCCGCCCTCGAGAGGCCGAGCGCCTGGGCGTCCGTATTGGCGACCACGAATTCGACGCCCTCGAGTTCGGAAGCGATCATATTGTTGACGGCATTCCCGCCTGCGCCACCGACGCCCATGACGGTCAGACGCGGCTTCAATTCGTCGTGTTGTTGCGGCTTCGGAATGCTCAAGTTGATGCTCATGAGATGCTCCTTGCGTTGGTCTTGATTTGTGAAAAGGTGAGATCCGGCGCCGTCGCCTCTACGGCATCGGAAAAACTCTCGTGAAACGGTTGCGATTTAGCGAAAAGACCTTCGATCATTAGAAATTTTCCCTCATCCACTGACCGATCCGGCCCAATCGGCTGGTCGGTTCCTCCAGGGGGCCGAAAAATTTGTTGGGTTGTTCGGCCTGATTGTTGATCGCGTAATGCAGAAGCCCCGCGCAGGTCGCGAAGGCGGGGCCGCTGACGGATTCGGCAAGTCCGCCGATCGGCAACAGCCGGCCCATGCGAACCTGTTTATCGAGAATCAAGGCGGCCAATTCACGCGCGCCCGACAACTGCGCGGCGCCGCCGGCCACCACGACCTGACGCCCGGCAACCTTGTCGAAACCGGCGTCCGCCAAGCGGGTACGCACCATTTCGAACGTCTCTTCGACGCGCGGGCGCACGATCCCGACCAGCATCGAGCGCGGCACCTGATAGGGTTCGCTCGCGGCATCCTCGCCGATCGGCGGTACCAGGATGGTTTCGCGGTCGTCGGACGGCGACGGCATCGCGCTGCCGTGCAGGGTTTTGATGCGCTCGGCCTGGGTGAGCGGCGTGGCCAGGCCGCGGGCAATGTCCATCGTCACGTGATTACCGCCGACCTGAATGCAATCGGTGTGAACCAATTCGCCGTCGAAGAAAACGGCGATCGACGTCGTGCCGCCGCCCATGTCGATATAGGTCACGCCGAGCTTTTTCTCGTCTTCCGTCAGGCACGCCAACGCGGAGGCGAACGGGGAAACGACTTTCGTCTCGATTTCCAGATGGCAGCGTCCGACCGTGGTTTCCAGATTGCGGACCGGGCCGGCGTTGGCCGAAATCGCATGCATGTTCACGCCGAGACGCTCGCCGTACATACCGCGCGGATCGCGCACGCCGCGATTGCCGTCGATGCTGTAGCCGACCGGAATGGCGTGAATCAGTTCGTAATTGTCCGGCTGATCGTGCAGCAGGCATTCCGTGTCCAGAATTCGCCGCAGATCGGAATCGCCGATTTGATGGCCGGCAATGGATATCTCGTAAGCGATGAGGCGCGACTGCTGCTGGTGCCCCGACAGATTGACGACCACGTCGCGAATGTTTTCGCCGGCCATATGCTCGGCCGTTTCGACCGTGGCGCGGATCGCCGCTTCGGCTTCGACCATGTCGACAACGGCGCCGCACCGCAGACCGCGCGAAATCTGGTGGCCGATCCCGACAATCCGCAAACCGCTTTCGCTGTCGGCGCGGGCGATGAAGCAGCACACCTTTGTCGTCCCGACATCCAGTGCCGCGATCAACCCGTGGCGGGCTTTCGTATGAACGACACTTTTTCCCATCATTACCGCCTTACCTTCCTCAACGTGTTTCCTCTTTCGAACGACACAGCGCTCAACCTCTTACGTCTCCCGGCCCGGTCCGCCGCCGGTCATGCCGGCGGGGTGCGATTTCGTACGCACGATCAAACGATCCGGCTGGCGCAGGTCGAGCACCGTCACGTTGCGGTCCAGGACACCGTGCTTGTGGTCGTATTCGGCCAGCCGCCGCCAGGCTTCCGCGGGACTGTCCTCGGGGAGCCGGACGTCGATGCCGCCGGTTAAACGAATGTTCCAACGCCGGTCGCCGACCCACACCGCCGCCTTGACCTTGGCCAGCAGCGCCGGTTCGCCGGCCAATACCTCGACGATGCCGAAAGCGTGCCGGGGCGCTTTCTCGCCGACGACGACGAGCAGGTTCGGAAATCTGCCCAGGTTCTTTCGCGTGATGACGACGCCGCGATCGTCGATCAAGGCGAAGCGCCCCTTGTGTTGCCACAAGGCCAGCGGTTTGCGCTCCTCGATCCGCAGGTAAATCGTGTCGGGCAACATGCGCCGCACGATGGCGCGCCGGACCCACGGCAAGGCCTCGACCCGCTTGCGGGCAGCGTCGAGATCGAATGCCAGGATCGGTGCGCCGCGCGCCAGCCGAACCGCTTTCAGCAATTCCTTTTGTTCGGTTTCGCTCCGCCCGGAAACGAGAATATCCTGCACCGTGAAACCCAAACGGCCGGAGAGCGCGATCATCCGCCATTTCGCCTGATTGGCCCATTGCCCGGCCTGGCCCGACTCGACCGCCCACCAGCCGCCGCCCGCCGACAGCGCCAACACGAGAACAATCGCGCCCGGCAACGCCCACGCACGGCGCCATACCGGCACGACGCGCTTACGCGGCGGCGCTTTCCGGGATTTGGTTTTTTTGTTTTTAAAGCCGAAAAACTTCATTGATCGTACTCCGCGTTCTCGACCATCCAGGAAACCAGCTCGTTGAACGAAATGCCGGCATGGGCCGCTTGTTCGGGCACGAGCGAGGTTTCCGTCATGCCGGGCTGGGTGTTGATTTCGAGCAGATAAAACGTCTCGCCGTCGTAGCGCATGTCGGCACGCGACACGCCGCGGCAGCCCAAGGTCCGATGAGCGCGCACCGCAATATCCATGGCTTCGCCGTAGGCCGCTTCATCGAGGGATGCCGGCAGAAGATGCACCGAGCCGCCCTTGTCGTACTTGGCCTTGTAATCGTAGAAACCGCGCTCGGTGGTGATTTCGGTCACGGCCAAGGCCCGATCGCCCATCACGGCAACGGTGATTTCCTTGCCCGGAACGAACCGCTCGACCATCACCTTGGAGCCGAACGGCCACGCGGAGTCCTTAAAGGGCAACGGCGCGCTCGCGTCATCGACGATGTAAACGCCGACGCTGGAGCCTTCGTTCAGCGGCTTGATCACGTAGGGCCGCGCCATCGCATCGCCCGCCAGCACCTCGTCGCGCGAGACGATCCTGTGCTCGGCCACGGGAATACCCGCCTCGGCGAACAGCCGCTTGGCCATCGGTTTGTCCATCGCCAGCGCGGACGCCAGCAGCCCGGAATGGGTATAGGGGATTTCGAGAATGTTCAGGAGGCCCTGCACGCACCCGTCCTCGCCGTAGCGGCCGTGCAAGGCGTTGAAGGCGGCATCGGGCCGCGGATAAAGCCGCGTCAGCAGCGATCCCATGTCCTTTTGAACGTCGATCGACGTAACCCGGTAGCCCGACTCCTTGAGTCCGCGCGCGACCGCCGCGCCCGACACCATCGAAACCTCGCGCTCGGCGGACCAGCCGCCCATCAGGATCGCGACATGACGGCTCATGATCCGGCCTCCTTCAGGCACGGCCCGGCGGGCTCGCCGATGCGGCGGATTTCCCACTCGAGCGTGATCCCGCTCGTCTCGAACACCCGGCGGCGGATTTCCTCGCCGAGCCCCTCGAGATCGGCGGCGCTCGCATCGCCGGTATTGATCAGGAAATTGCAGTGCTTCTCGGAAACCATGGCGCCGCCCCGGCGCAAGCCCCGGCACCCGGCCGCGTCGATCAGCTCCCAGGCTTTCGTCCCATCCTGCGTGGGATCCGGATTTTTAAACGTGCTGCCGCCGGTCGGCGTGCGCAGCGGCTGGGTTTGCTCGCGCTCGGCCTGAATCGCGGCCATGCGTTTCGCGATGTCCGCACGCTTGCCCGACTGTCCCCGCAGCGTCGCCGCCGTGAAGATCCAATCCTCGGCAACGGCGCCGTGGCGGTACGTGAACCCTAAGGCGTCAAGATCGAGATCGTGCGCGCCGCCGCTCGGATCGAGGGCGCGCGCGCCGAGCGTCACGTCCTTCATCTCGACGCCGTAAGCGCCCGCGTTCATGCGCAACGCCCCGCCGATGGTGCCGGGAATACCCCGCAGAAATTCAAGGCCGGCGATCCCCGCATCGCGCGCGGCGGCGGCGACGCTGACGTCGCTCGCGCCGGCACCGGCGGTGATCGTCATGTTCTCGACCTCGATCCCGGCGAAAGCTCGGCCGAGGCGGATAACGACGCCGCGCAAGCCCCCGTCGCGCACCAGAACGTTCGAGCCGACTCCGAGCACGCTGAGCGCAACGTCGCCGGGCCGGCCGGCGAGAAATGCGCTCAGATCGGCTTCATCGGCGGGATGGAACAACACCTCCGCCGGGCCGCCGACGCGAAACCAGGTGTACTTCGCCAACGGCGCGCCTTGCTCGTAGCGGCCGCGCACGGCCGGCAAACGTTCGATCAGGCTTTGCGGAGCGCGCGCCGGCATCATCCTTTCGCTCCTTTTCCCGGCTTTGTCTTGTTTCTGATGTCGCCCAACTGCTCGGGCAGCGCATTGGCCCAGGCCGTGATGTTGCCCGCGCCCAGGCACACGACGAGATCGCCCGACGCGGCCAAGCCGTCGATCAGCGCCGGCAAATCCTCCGGCTTCTCCAGCGCGTGGACGGACCCATGGCCGTGGCTCCGCAGGCCGTCGATCAAGGCGTCGCGGTCGATGCCCGGAATCGGCGGTTCGCCCGCCGCGTATACATCGGCGACGATCACGTCGTCGGCATCATTGAAGCACGTGCAGAAATCGTCGAACAGATCGCGCAGCCGGCTGTAGCGGTGCGGCTGCACGACCGCGATGACCTTGCGCTCGGTCGCCGTGCGCGCGGCCTTGAGAACGGCGGCGATCTCGACCGGGTGGTGGCCGTAATCGTCGATCACGGTGATGCCGTCGACGATGCCGGTTCGGGTAAAACGGCGGTTGACCCCTTCGAACTGGGCCAAGGCGCGGCGCACGACCGCTTGATCGATTCCCATTTCGAGCGCCACGGCGACGGTCGCCAGCGCGTTTAGCACATTGTGCTCGCCCGCCATCGGCACATGCAGGTCGACGATGGTCTCGCGCTTGTCGGTGGCGCGGTCGTGAACGGTCACGTCGAATTGCGAACCGCCGGCGCCGGAGCGCACGTTGTGGCCCCGCACCACCGCCTGCGGGCTAAAGCCGTAGGTGACGATCCGCCGGTCCGACACCCGCGGGATCATCGCCTGCACTTCCGGATGATCGATGCAAAGCGCCGCGAAACCGTAAAACGGTATATTTTCGACGAAGGCCACGAAAGCCGCGCGCAACGCATCGAACGAACCGTAATGATCGAGGTGTTCGGGATCGATATTGGTAACGACCGCAATAACCGCCGGCAGCTTCAGGAACGATCCGTCCGACTCGTCGGCTTCGGCCACCATCCAGTCGCCGCCACCGAGCCGCGCGTTGGTGCCCCAAGCGTTGATGATGCCGCCGTTGATCACGGTCGGGTCGAGCTCGGCAACGTCGAGCAACTGCGCGATCAGCGACGTGGTGGTGGTTTTGCCGTGGGTGCCGCCGACGGCGATCGACCATTTCAGGCGCATCAGCTCTGCCAGCATTTCGGCGCGGCGCACGACCGGCAACAGCCGCTTACGGGCCTCCGCGACTTCCGGGTTGTCGCTTTTCACGGCCGAGGAGACCACGATGACATGCGCATCGCGGACGTTCTCGGTCGCGTGGCCCACGGTGACCGGGATGCCGATCTTGCGCAGGCGCCGGACGTTCGCGCTTTCGGCGATATCGCTGCCTTGCACCGAATACCCCAGATTATGCAACACCTCGGCGATGCCGCTCATGCCGATCCCGCCGATGCCGACGAAATGAATGGTGCCGATGGAAAGCGGCAGCGCTCTCATGCCGCCTCCTTTCCGGCGACATCGCTATCGTCGTTCGTTCGCATGATGTCACACACCAAATCGGCGAACGTCGCGGCCGCATCGGGCCTGCCGGCGGCGCGCGAACACGCGGCGGCGCCTTTGAGGGCCGTGGGATTGCCGAACAAGGCGTTCAGGCGATCCGCCAAAAGAGTCGCGCTTAACGCGCTTTCGGGCATCAACCACCCGCCGCCGACTTCATCGACGGCCTCCGCGTTCGCGGTCTGGTGGTCGTCGACGGCGTGGGGATAGGGCACCAGAATCGCGGGGCGGCCGACGGCCGTCGCCTCGGCGACCGTCGATGCGCCCGCGCGCCCGATCAGTACATGCGCGGCGGCCAAGCGATTCGGCACGTCGGAAAAGAACACGGCCAGGTCCGCCTGCACGCCGAACGTTTCGTAGCGGCGGCGGACCATACTCAAATCCTCCGGCCGGCATTGCTGGGTCAGCACCAGGCGATCGCGCCAGCGCGGATCGAGCTTGGCGACGGCGTCGGGCACCACGGTGCTGAAAACATGCGCCCCCTGGCTGCCGCCGAGGACCAGTATGTTAATCGGCGACGTCCCATCGAAATCCGGATACGGCACGGCACGCTTGGCGACGATTTCCGGGCGCACCGGCATGCCGGTGCAGACCATTTTGCCGGCGGCGCCTTCCGGCACGCCGCCGGAACGCTCGAACGACGTCGCGATGCGCCCGACCCGGGGCGCCAGCATCCGGTTGGCCCGGCCCAGAATCGCGTTCTGCTCATGAATCACCGTCGGGAGATGCGCGAGTACCGCCGCGATCATGGTCGGGAAAGAGGCATATCCGCCGAAGCCCACGACCGCCGCGGGCTTGAGGCGACGCAGCAGCGCGCGCGCCTGCAAGGTGCCGACCGCAAGCTCCGGCACGCTTTTCATCCGCGCGAACACACCCTTGCCGGCGACCCCGCCGGCTTGAATCCGATAGGTCTCGACGTCGCCCAGGCCGCCGTTGTAATGCCCGCCCCGGCGATCCGTAATCAACGTCAACCGGCAACCGCGGGTTTTAAGTTCGTCCGCGAGCGCTTCCGCCGGGAACACATGTCCGCCGGTCCCACCGGCCGCCAACACGATCAAGGGTGCGTTCGATACCGTCATCGCCCGCCTCCCGGTTGCTCGCGGGTCAGCGCCAACACCATGCCCATCGCATATGCCAAGGCGAGCGTCGACGACCCGCCGTAGGAGATGAACGGCAGCGTCATCCCCTTGGGCGGAATCAAATGAACGGCCGACGCCATGTTGATGATCGCCTGCAGGCCGAATTGGATCAGCAGCCCGATCACGACCAGTAAAACGAAAAGATCGTTGTCCTTGAACACGCGGCTGAACCCGCGAAACACGACGAATGCGAATAGGCACACGATGATCAAACAGGCGATCAAGCCGAATTCTTCGCCCGTTACCGCGAAGATGAAATCGGCGTGGGCGTCCGGCAGCACTTCCTTCACCCGGCCTTCGCCCGGTCCCCGGCCGAACAAGCCGCCGTTCTGAAAGGCTTCGATCCCGCGCATGACCTGATAGCCTTCGCCGGCCGCCGGATCGAGGAACCGATCGATACGGCTTTGCACGTGCGAGAACGCAAAATACGCGGCCACCCCGCCGCCGATAAAAACGCAGGCCGCCAAGGCGACGAAAATTAGCGGCAACCCGGCCAGGAAGAACTGCACGCCCCAAATCGCCGCGATGACCAAGGTCATGCCGACGTCCGGCTGCAGCAAAAGCAACACGGTGATCACGACGAACAAGCCGGTCGCGATCACATATCCGGGAAAGCGCTCGTCGAGACGGCCTTGCGCGAACATCCAGGCCGCCACAACGGCGAAACTCGGCTTCACGAATTCGGAAGGCTGCAGGGAAAACAAACCGAAATAAAGCCACCGCGACGCGCCCTTGATTTCGCTGCCGACGAACAGTACCGCCACCATCAAAATCATCGATACCGCCAGGCACGCCACCGAGAGTCGGCGCACGCCGCGCGAAGACAGCAGGGAAACCCCGAACATGATGAACAGCGCCAGCACCAGAAAAACGAACTGGCGGCGCGCGAAATAAAACGTATCGAGTCCGATGCGTTCGGCGACCGGCGGCGATGCCGCCAACGCCATGACCGCGCCGATCCCCGCGATGGCGATCAGCGCCGTCAGATTCCACCGGTCGATGGTCCACCACCAGCGGGCGATCAGGCTCGTATCGGTGCGGCTGAATCCGGCCATTTCAGATCGCCCCCGCCTTGAGGTGAGGAAGTTCGGCCCGGTGTCCGGGCAAGGCGCCGACCAAGGCGCGAAACGCCTCGCCGCGGTCCTCGAAATCCCTGAACTGATCGAACGAAGCGCACGCCGGCGACAGCAGCACGACGGCCGCCCCGCTTTTCTTTGCTTCCAGCGCGCACGCCCGCGCACGCTCGACGGCAACATCCAAGGTGCCGCAGCGCTCGACCTTCATGGTACCGGAAAGGTCGCGCTCGAACGGCGCCGCGGCTTCGCCGATCAGAAACGCCGTGACGATGCGCGGCGCGAACGGCGCGATCGCATCGAGCGCGGTATCCTTGGAACGGCCGCCGGCAATCCAGCAGATCATGTCGTAGCAGGCAAGCGCACGCACCGCTGACTCGACGTTGGTCGCCTTGCTGTCGTTGATATAGGAGACGCCGTCGATCACGGCGATCAACTCCTGGCGGCGCGGCATCCCGGGATAGGTTTGCAAACCGGCGACGATGCGTCCGCTCTCGATGCCGATCGTTTTCGCCGCCGCGTAGGCCGCCGCCGCGTTCTGCCAATTGTGAACGCCGGGCAGGGTCGCGATGCCTCTCATGTCCAGCACCGCGCGGTTTTCGCCCTCGAGATCGTCATGCAAGACACCGTCGCGCGCGTAAACGCCGCCCTCGACACGAGAGATGCTCGAAATCGGCACGACTCGTTTCGAACCGGCGTGCGCCAGCGATTCGAAAATCGCCTTGCAGTACGGATCGTCGACCCCGATCACGGCGACGTCCGAGTCGCCTTGGTTGGCGAAAATTCTTTTCTTGGCTTCGACGTACCCGTCCATGCCGCCGTGACGGTCCAGATGATCGGCGCTGATGTTGAGAAGCACCGCAATCTTGAACGCCGCCGAGGGCGTCAACTCCAACTGGTAGGACGATAACTCGAGAACGTAACACCCGCCTTGCGCCACCGGATCGAGCGCCAGAACAGGCGCGCCGATATTGCCGCCGATGCGCGCCGGAATCCCGGCACCGTCCAGGATATGCCCGATCAGGGCGGTCGTCGTCGATTTGCCGTTGGTGCCGGTCACGCCTAAAAACGCGGCGTTCTTCTCGGCACGGAACATCAATTCGATATCGCATACGATGGCGCAGCCCGAATCGCGCGCCAACCGCGCGATCGGATGCGGTGTCGGATGGGTGTGCGGGATACCCGGGCTCAGCACCAAGGTGTTCACCTGCTCCCATCGGCAGCCGTACAGATCGGTCAGCGCCAGGCCGGCCGCTTCGGCGCGCGCGCGCGCGTCCGGATTGTCGTCCCAGGCCCAAACTTCGACGCCGGATGCGAGCAACGCGCGCGCCGTCGTCATGCCGGTACGCCCCAATCCGAAGATCGCCACCGGTGCATCGTTGAATTGCGAGAGATCGAGCATCCCTATCCCCCTAGCGCAACTTCAACGTGGACAGGCCGATCAACGCGAGAATGGAAGCGATGATCCAGAACCGGATGACGATGGTGGGCTCGGCCCACCCTTTCTGCTCGAAATGATGATGCAGCGGCGCCATGCGGAATACGCGCTTGCCGGTCAGCTTGAAGGACACCACCTGCATGATCACCGACACGGTTTCCAGCACGAACAAGCCGCCGACGATGGCGAGCACGAGTTCGTGCTTGGTGATGACGCTGACCGTCCCCAAGGCGCCGCCGAGTGCGAGCGAGCCGGTGTCGCCCATGAAGACCTTCGCGGGCGGTGCGTTGAACCAAAGAAAACCGAGGCCCGCGCCGACCAGGGCGCCGCAGAAGACGGATAGTTCGCCCGCCCCGGGCACGTGGTGCAACTGCAGGTAATTGGCGAAAACGAGGTTGCCGACAAGATAGGAAATCATCGTGAACACCCCGGCGACGATCATCACCGGGCCGATCGCCAAGCCGTCGAGGCCGTCGGTCAGGTTGACCGCGTTCGACGCCCCGACCATGACGACGATCGCCAGGAGCATGAAGCCCCAATGCAGATTGATGAGCACGTTTTTAAAGAACGGCACCGCCAAGGTCGTGCCGAGAGGACCCGGCAGTAGCTTGACGATCCACAGGATCGCGGCGACGGCGACAAGGGTTTCCAGTAACAGCTTCAACTTGCCCGACAATCCCCTGCTGTCGCGCCGGATCACCTTGCGGTAATCGTCGACGAAGCCGATCACCCCGAACGCCACGGTGACGCCGATCGCCGCCCAGACATAGCCGTTCGTCAGATCCGCCCAGAGAACCGTCGCGATCACGAGCGCGAGCAGGATCATGACCCCGCCCATCGTCGGCGTGCCTTTTTTGCTGACGATGTGGCTCACCGGACCGTCGTCGCGGATCGGTTGGCCGCCGTGCTGCCGGGCGCGCAGCATTTCGATCAAGGACGGGCCGAGCACGAAGCTGATGATCAGCGCCGTCATCACGGCGCCGCCGGTGCGGAAGGTCAGGTACTTAAAGACATTCAGCGCGCTGAACTGATCGGCCAGGGGATACAGAAAATTATAAAGCATGCCGCGTCCTATCCCCCGTTCGCCGCGCGCGGCGCCGGAGCCGCGCCGGTTCCGGCCCGCGCCAGAAGCGCTTCGACGATCACCGTCATTCGGCTGCCCGCGGAGCCCTTGACCGTGACGACGTCGCCGGAACGCACCGCCGCGACGACGAGCGGGGCGAGCGCCGTCGCATTTTCGGCGTGAGCGCCGCGAAGCCGTCCCGGCAACGCTTCCGCCAGGTTCGCCATGGCGGGACCGGCGGTAAAAACCAAATCGATCGCGTTCTCCAAAATCGGCGTCAGCAGGTCCTTGTGCCGGGCCGCCGATTGCGGTCCCAATTCCAGCATGTCGCCCAACACGGCGATCCGTCGGCCGCCCCGGGCCGGGCGCTGTCGGCCGAGTACTGCCAACGCCGCCGTTACGGAAACCGGACTTGCGTTATAACTCTCATCGATCACGATCATGTCGCCGCCGGGCACGACGACGCGATGGATTTGTCCGCGCCCTTTCGGCGGCGTCAGATCGGCCAGCGCCGCGCCGGCCTGGGACACATCGGCACCCACGGCATGCACCGCCGCCAACACGCCGAGGCTGTTCATCACCCAATGACGGCCCGGAATGCCGATGCGATAGGTCAGCGCCGAACCGAACACCACCGCCGTCACGACGGAATGATCGACCTCGAGCGCCATGTCCAAAAGCCGGACATCGGCGTATTCGCTCGCGCCGAAGCCGATAACCGCCGAGACGTCGTTCGCCTCGGCCGCATCCGCCAGGCGGTCGAAAAACGGATTGTCGCGATTGAGAACGGCAATGCCGCCGGGCGCGAGGCCGGTAAAGATTTCCGCCTTCGCGTCGGCGATTTCCTCGGTGGTTTCGAAAAATTCCGAATGCACCGCCTCGACGGTCGTGACGACGGCGACATGAGGCCGGGCCATCTCGGACAGCGGTGCGATCTCGCCGGGATGGTTCATGCCCAGCTCGAAAATTCCATAAACGGACTCTTTCGCCATGCGCGCGAGACTCAACGGCACGCCCCAATGATTGTTGAGGCTGCCGATGCCGGCGTGCGTTGCGGCCTGGCGCGATAACACGAACCGGAGCGCTTCCTTGGTGCCGGTTTTCCCGACGCTGCCGGTGATGGCGACGATTTTGGCGTTCGTCCTGGCACGCGCGGCGACGCCCAAGGCCCGCAGTGCAGCCATCGTATCGCGAACGCGCAACACCGGCGCATCGGCGGCAAGCTCCGGCACGTCGCGATGTATCATCGCGGCGACGGCTTTGAATAAGGCCTCGCCGACATACGCATGACCGTCATGATGGGGGCCTTGCAGCGCGATGAACAAATCGCCCGACTCGGCGGTCCGGCTGTCGATGGAAATGCCGGTTGCCTGCCAGTCGGCGTTGACCCGCCCGCCTGCCGCGAGAGCGGCCTCGGGCGCGGTCCATAAAATCGGTGTGTTGCCTGTCTGCATCACCGGGTCTCCCCGATTGCCGCGCGAACGGCCTCGACATCGTCGAACGGCAATATCTCGTCGCCTATAATCTGGCCCGTTTCGTGGCCCTTGCCCGCGACCACCAGCACATCGCCCTTGCGCAACGATGCGACCGCCGTCGCGATGGCCTCCGCCCGCTCGCCGATCTCCTCGGCCTTTGAACAAGCCGCCAAAATCGCCCGGCGAATCGCCGCCGGTTCCTCGCCGCGCGGATTGTCGTCGGTGACGATAACCCGATCGGCGAGATCGCATGCGAGGCGCCCCATTTCCGGACGCTTGCCGGTATCGCGGTCGCCGCCGCATCCGAACACCACCGCCAACCGGCCCTTGGCGTGGGGCCGTACGGCATTCAGAACATGCGCGAGCGCATCGGGCGTGTGGGCATAATCGACGAATACCATCGCGCCGGTGGGATGACCGGCAATCCGTTGCATGCGCCCCGGCGCCGCGTCCAATGTCTCGAGCGCGGCGGCGGCCCGTTTGACCGGCTCGCCCAAAGCGACGGCCAAGGTCAACGCGCACAGGGCGTTGGCGATTTGAAACCGCCCGATCAACGGCAGACTCGCGATAAACCGCTCGCCGTTGACGGAAAGATCGAGATCGTAACCGGCGGGCGTTTCGATAACCCGCTTGCAGAACACGTCGCCCGCCCCGATGCCGTAGGTCATGATCGGGTGGTGGCCGCTTTTACAAATGGCTTGCAGCTTTTCGAATTCAGGCGCTTCCGCGTTCAAAACGGCCCAGCCGCCCGGCTTGAGGATGCCCGAGAACAAATATGCCTTCGATTCCAGGTAAACTTCCATGGAGCCGTGGTAGTCCAGATGATCGCGCGAAAGATTGGTGAAGGCCGCCGCATCGACGTCGACGCCATCGAGGCGGAATTGATCGAGACCATGGCTGGAAGCCTCCATCACCAAATGCGTGACGCCTTGATCGCTCAAGGCGCGTAAATTCCTGTGCAAGGCGACCGGATCGGGCGTCGTCAAATTTCCGGCCGTTCGTTCCTCGGCGGTCTGAATGCCGAGCGTGCCGATGCTTGCCGCCTTGCGCTTCGAGCGCCCCCAAATCTGGCGCAGGAAATGCGCAACGGACGTTTTACCGTTGGTTCCCGTCACGGCCGCGATCGTGCCGGGCTGCTTGGCATAAAAGCGCGCCGCCATCAAAGCGAAGCGGCGGCGCGGGTTGTCGTCAACGATCAGCGGAACGGTGCCGGTTGCGGGCGGCAGTTCCGTACCCGGCGGCGCCAAAACGGCCGTCGCGCCCTGCGCCAAGGCATCGCCGATGAAAAGCCGGCCGTCGGCTTTCGTACCGGGCAGGGCGGCGAACAGGAATCCGGGCGCGACCCGACGGGAATCGCCCGTCAGTCCCTCGATTTCCTGCGTTAAATACGCCGCGCCTTGAACCACTTTATATCCTTCTCCTTGCAACAACTCATCGAGACGCAACGTGACGCTCCCGAATGACCGCGGAGGCTTTCGTGAGAGAGATCAACCGGACCGGCGAACGCTTGGGTTTTTCGATTTCCGGTTCGGGCGCGATTCCGAGAACCGGCGCCATGCGCTCGACGATGCGCCCGACGACCGGCGCCGCGACCCAACCGCCCGTCGCGAAATAGTGCGTTTGCGCGGTGCCTTTGGGCTCATCGACCAAAACCAGGATCGCATAACGGGGATTGTCGATGGGGAACGCGCCGACAAACGAGGAAATCAACGCCTTGACGTTATACCGGCCCCCGGCCTGTTTTTCCGCCGTGCCGGTTTTACCGCCGATCCGATATCCCGGCACGCCGGCTTTCTTGCCGGTGCCCTGATCGACGACGAGATGCATCAGACCGCGCATCTGGCGCGACGTTTGCGCCGAGAGAATCTGTTCGCCGGGGTGCGCATCCCGGCGGGTCCATTTCAATACCGTGGCCGAGCGGTGGTAGCCGCCGTTCACCAGCGCCGCCACCGCTTCGGTCATTTGAATGGGGCTGACCGCGATTCCGTGACCGTACGAGATGGTCATCGTGTTGATGTCGCGCCACCGCGCCGGCGCGAGCGGCGCGCCGACCTCGGGCAATTCGATGTTGGGGGTCCGCAGCAAGCCCAATTGTTTCAGATAAGCCTGTTGGACCTGCGGGCCGACATCGAGCGCCATCTTGGCCGAGCCGATGTTCGAGGAATGCACGAGGATTTCGGGCACCGACAGCCATCTGTTTTTGGCGTGATAATCGGAAATCCGGAATCGGGCGATCTTGATGGGATGGCTGGCGTCGTAGCCGTCGCGCAACGTGACGGTGCCGCTGTCGAGCGCCATCGCCGTGGTGAACAGCTTGAAGGTCGAGCCCATTTCGTAGACGCCCTTGGTCGCCCGGTTAAAGCCGGCCTCGCCGATCGCCGTCGACGGATCGTTGGGCGTGAAATCGGGCAAGGACACCATCGCCAGCGTTTCGCCGGTTTGCACATCCATGATGATGCCGGAACCGCCCAAGGCCGTGAACTCGGTAACCGCCTTGGAAAGCTCGTCGCGCAGGATGCTTTGCAGGCGCACGTCGATCGACAGCGACAGCGGCGCCGATCCTTGTTTCAGGACCTGATCGAAATGACTCTCGACCCCGGCGATGCCGCGGCCGTCGACGTCGGTAAATCCTAAAACGTGCGACGCCAGCCGGCCGTGAGGATAGACCCGGCGGATTTCACGCCTGAAGCCGAAACCGGGAATGCCGAGGCGATTGACCTCGTATACCTGTTGCGGCGTGAGATTGCGCTGCAGCCAGACGAACGAACTGTCGGTACGCAGCTTCATCAGAAGCTCGTCGCGGCTCAACTCGGGCAGGACACGACCGAGTTTATCGACCGCCTCGTCGGCATCCAGAATATCCCGCGGATTCGCATACAAAGATTCCGTCGGAAGATTGGTCGCCAGGATAATTCCGTTACGATCCACGATGTCCGCGCGCGCGAAATCGGCTTTCGTGCCCGTTGTCGCGGCAAAGTCCCGGCCTTCCTCGAAACCATACATCGTCAAATCGATCAAGCGGCCGGTAACGGCGGCAAACGCCAGCAACAACACGACACCGGTTACGAGCAGCCGGTTGCGCCCGACTTCGAGTGCCTGTTTCAGGTTGCCTTCCAGATGCACGAAACGGCTGTGATGCAGTTTCAACGTGTCTTGGTCTTTTTGTTTTCGGTTTTCCATGAAGTTACTCATCGGTCTGCCTTTCTGTCAGCCAATGGCACCGACAACGAATTTCTTTTCGCCGCTAGGGAAACGGGCGTTTCGATTTCGATTTGAGCCTCGGGCACACGCGCGGCAAACGCCGGCCACCGGGTCAATTGACCGGCGCCGACCGGCTGCATGCCCAAATGACGTTCCGCCAAACGGCGCAACCGTTCCGTATCGTTCAGGTGACTCCACTCGGCGTTCAGGACGTGGATGGCGCGTTGATTGGCATCGATGTTCCGAACCAAGGTCTTGAGTTCGTGTTCGAGATCCTGCACCTGATACTTCACCGTGAACAAAACCAGGCTCAAGGCGCCGGCCAACAGGATAAACAGCACGGTCGTATGCCGGATCATGCCGCTCTCCTGTTGCCCTGATCTTCATCGGGGCCGGGGGGATCGGGGGGATCGGACCGGGGCGGCGCGACCAGGCGTTCGGCCGCCCGCAAACGGGCCGAGCGGGCCCGCGGGTTGACGGCGATTTCCGCCGCCGACGGTTTGCTCGCGCGGCGGCGCAAGAGACGGAACGTGGGGGGGTGGGAGTCCGTCTCTCGTTCCGGCAAATGACGGGAGGTTTTGCCGGAACTGCCGCTGCGCAAACGCATGAATTCCTTGACCTTGCGGTCTTCCAACGAATGAAACGAAACGACGACCAGATGCCCGCCGGGCTCCAGGATCGTTTCCGCCGAGCGCAGGCCGCGGTCGATTTCACCGAGCTCGTCGTTCACGAATATCCGTAAGGCTTGAAAGGTCCGGGTCGCCGGATCGATGCCGTCGCGCGCGCGCGGCAAAACCGCCCGGACCAGTTCCGCCAGATGAAGCGTGCGCGTGATGGGGGTGCCCCGGCGCGCTTCGATGATGGCATGGGCGATGCGGCGCGATGCCCGCTCCTCGCCGTAGATATAGAGGATATCCGCCAATTCCTTTTCGGGCGTTTGATTGACGATATCCGCGGCCGACGGGCCCGTCTTTTCCATGCGCATATCGAGCGGGCCGTCGGCGCGAAAGGAGAAGCCCCGGTCGGCCTCGTCGAGTTGCATGGAGGAAACGCCGAGATCGAGCGCAACGCCGCTGACCGACGTCACTCCCCGATGCGCCAAGAGGGCATCCATCTCGCCGAAGCGGCCGGTCAGAACGCACAGCCTGCCGGCATACGCCCGTTCGACGTCCGAGGCGCGGGCCTTGACGTCCGGATCGCGGTCGATGCCGTAGACGGCGCAGTCGGCCGAGTCCAGAACGGCGCGGCTATAGCCGCCGGCGCCGAAGGTCCCGTCCACGTATATACCGCCGTCCCTGGGGGCCAGCGCCGCCAGCACCTCATCGACCATCACCGGCTGATGTCCGCGTGTCGCCATCGGCTCAGCCCTCCCCGGGCGCAGCGGGGGCGCGCCGCAGCCGCAGCGTCGCGCCCCGGGCGCGGGCCCGATCGAAGGCATGGGTGCGGTTCGCCTCGTAGGCCTTGGGCTCCCAAAGCTGGAGCCGGGTGCCCCGGCCGACGAAAACGACATCGCCCGCGATGCCCGCGTGATCGCGAAGATCCTTGGGCAGAACCACGCGGCCTTCCGGATCGAACGGCAGCGGATAGGCGTTTTCCAGAATAATGGCGGCGAGATCGTCGTGTTCGTCGGAAAAAAGATCCAAATCCTCCAAGCTTTCGCTCAGGCGGCCCATAAAATCCTCGCCGCAGGCCTCGATCGCCGGCACCTTGAAATGGGGATAGGCGTAAAACCCTGAAAACGTTTGGTTTTGGAAGGCGTCGCGAAAGGGTTTGGGAACCGAAACCCGGCCCTTCTTATCGATCTTGTTGACGTACTTGCCCACCAGCAGCGGCATGGCAGCCCCCAAATAACCGTTTTAAATCCATCGGTTACGGCTCGCCCGTCGCGCCTGGGCCGTATGGATTCGGTCTCAACGCACCATGTATTTCTTTGGGATATCATGGGAAATTATGGGCGTCAATGGGACACTATGGTCGCTTTTGGGTTAATAAAATCTTGCCGGGCAAGCATTTAGCGCCTTCCCGAGAGCTTCCCGGCGGCCGCTCCGCCGGGTGCCGATCCGCCGGTCAGGCCATAAAGCCCTCCGATTGCGGCGGATTTATGGTGAAAACCTTACGAATCGGTCATAAAATCCACCGGGGCCCACCGGCAAATCGGCGGTTGCGATCCCCGGGCCGCCGCCGTATTTTCACGCTTATCGCTTGTTTTTCTTTACTTTTTACCTAACAAAAGGACGTTTGCGGCATGACTATGGTGTTTTCGAACGCGGATGTGGAGCAAGCACTCGCCATGCCGGACTGCCTCGCGGCCCTCGAGAACACCTACCGCAACATCGCCCGCGGGCACGCCCTGACCGGGCGGCGCTCCGACATCATGACCCCGACGGACCCGGTCGGCGCGGAAGAAGCGTCCTACCTGCTCAAGATCATGAACGGCGCCGATGCGACCCTTCAGGTCGCCGCCCTGCGCCTGACCTCGGAGATCATGATGTGGCCGATGGTATCCGGCGTGCGCCGGCGCATGAAGGCCCCGCGCGCGCCGAACGATCGTTGGGTCGGTCTGGTGCTGCTGTTTTCGACCGTCACCGGCGAGCCGCTCGCGATCTTTCCCGACGGCGTGATGCAGAAAACCCGCGTCGCGGCGACCAGCGCGCTCGGCGCGAAATATCTCGCGCGCAAGAATTCGGAAACGCTCGGCCTGATCGGCGCGGGCTGGCAGGCGAGCGCGCACGTTCTCGCCCACGCCTGCGTGCGGGACCTGAAGGAAATTCGCGTATTCAGCCCCACGGCCGCGCGGCGCGACGCGTTCTGCGCCGAGATGCGGGACCGAACCGGCGTTCGCATGATCCCGGTCGCTTCCGCCGAGGACGCCGTCAAGGATGCCGACATCGTGCAATGCTGCACCAATGCGATGGATCATGTGTACTTTAAGAAATGGCTCGAGCCCGGCGTGCATGTCGGCACGATCCGCGACGGCGAATTGGAAGCGGCCATGATCGACGCCGCCGACGTGCTGGTCATTCACGATCTTGAAAACATGGGCCGCGCCCAATTCAAAGCCGTCGGCGGCGCGCGCAACCGCGATCATGAAAACGAATCCGCCGGCCGCGAGGATTTCGAGAACTGGAGCCGCTCGCCGTCGCTCGCGCATATCGTCGCCGGCGATACGCCCGGGCGGACGCGCGACGATCAAATCACATGCTTTTTGAATTATCGCGGACTCGGTGTACAATTCGCCGCCGCCGGCGCCGCGTTCTATCACAAAGCCAAGGCCATGGGCCTCGGCAACGAGTTGCCGACCGATTGGTTCACCGAAGACGTCCTGCCTTAATCTCGAACAAAAAGAACACGCCCATGACCCTGCTTCTTTCCAACAAGGAAATCGAAACCCTGCTGACCATGCCCGAAAGCCTGGCCGCGCTCGAGGCCGCCTATAAGGACATCGCCGAGGGCAATGCCATCCCGGGGACACGCGCCGACAACGTCGGCCGGAACAACGTTCCGGATGCGCTCTATCAGCTCAAAATGATGGGCAGCGTCGTCGAATCCCTGGGCGTCGGCGCCATCCGCATCAACTCGGATATCCTCACCTGGCCGACGCAGTCCGGAACCCGCCGGCGCGTCAAGGCGCCGCTCGCGCCGAACGACCGCTGGACCGGCCTGGTGCTGCTGTTTTCCGCCCATACCGGCGAGCCGCTGGCGATCATGCCCGACGGCGTCATTCAGCTTACCCGGGTCGCCGCCACCACCGCGCTCGGCATGAAACACATGGCCCGCGAGAATTCGAAAACCGTCGGCCTGATCGGTGCCGGCGAACAAGCCCGCAGCCACGTTCTCGCCGCCGCCGCCGTGCGCGGCATCGAGGAAGTGCGCGTGTACAGTCCGACCAAATCGCGGCGCGACGCGTTTTGCCAGGAACTGCAAGGCAAAACCGGTATCCGGATGATCTCGGCCGAAAATTCCAGAAACGCGGTCGAGAACGCCGACGTCGTGATCTGCGCCACCAACGCGCTCGACACGGTTTTCTTCAAAGATTGGATCGAGCCCGGCATGCATATCACGTCGATTCAGGACAAGGGCGCCTCCGAGATCGAACCGGCCGCGATCCTCGCCGCCGACGTCGTCGCGGTTCACGAACGCGGCAACATGAGCCACGGCTACATCACCAAAACCAAAAACGTCGTCATGCCCGATCAGGGCGAAGACCTGACCATGATCCCGGAACTCGAAGCCGTCATGAAAAGCCCGACGCTCGCCGAATTGATCGCGGGCCGGGCGCCGACGCGCGAGACCGACGATCAGGTCACGTGCTTTTTGAACTACCGCGGCCTCGGCGTGCAGTTCGCCGCGCTCGGATACGCGGTTTACCACAACGCCAAAAACAAAAAAATCGGCAACGAGTTGCCGACCGATTGGTTCACCGAGGACGTGTGCCCGTAAAATCCGAATAGCGCATTAAAGTGCCAGATGGCCTGTAAGCCGGGTTCTGTACCTGCCCCCACACCGAAGCATAGGGGCAAGCGATGACCATTCATCTGGGACGTCCGTTACCGGACGCCTCGCGCGACCGACCCGGACGGCAGTGCGGAAACACACCTGCGCAAAAGCGCGCGCCGTCCCTATTTGGTCTTGCTCCCGGTGGGGTTTACCGTGCCGCTCCCGTTACCGGCAGCGCGGTGCGCTCTTACCGCACCCTTTCACCCTTACCCGGCTAACACATCACGCCGGGCGGTTTGCTTTCTGTGGCACTGTCCCGAGGGTCGCCCCTGCCGGGTGTTACCCGGCACCGTGTTCCCGTGGAGCCCGGACTTTCCTCCCCCCGGAAACGAGTTCCGAAAGGCGGCCATCCGGCCATCTGGCACCGCATATAAGTATGGCTTCGGGACTCGCCGTCAAGTCGTTCGTCACGCGACCCGGCGCAGCAGGGCCTCGAGCAGGCCCGCCGTCTCCGCATCGGCCGCGCCGTCGCAGCAATCGGGCCGGAAATGGCGCTGAAACGCCGTCACGGCGGCGGGCATATCCTTCATCTCGTAACCGTAGGCCGCCAACAGGGCCGCCACGGTTGTATCGTCGAATCGTTCGGCGGGCGCGGCTCGTTCCGGCCACAGGCCGATACCGGCCTCGGCCAACCGCCGCCAATCGAAGCGCTCGCCCGGGTCCTGCTTGCGCCGGGGCGCGACGTCCGAGTGCCCGACCACGTTACGCGCCTCGATCGGATGGCGCTTGATAATCCCCTTTGCGAGATCGATCAGTGCCGCCATCTGCGCGTCCGCGAAATCCACGTAACCGTATTCATGGCCGGGATTGACCAGCTCGATCCCGATCGAACGGGCGTTGATATCCGTGTATCCGCGCCAGAACGACACCCCGGCATGCCAGGCGCGCGCGTCCTCGTCGACCAACGCCGTTACCGCGCCGTCGACATCGATCACGTAATGAGCGCTGACTTTCGCGGCCGCGTCGCACAGCCGCGCCAGCGCATCCGCCGCCGTTTGCATGCCGGTATAGTGCAGCACCAGCATGTCGACGGGAATGCCTTCGGGGCGGACGTCGCAATTCGGGGAGCCGCGCCGGTTCATCGAACGCCGGCGCGACCGGAACGGAAGCGATTAGCGGTCCGTGCGGGCACTGAAACGCTGGATGCCTTTCTTCTGCGCAGAGGGACGCTCGACGTGATTGGTGCGGACGTCTTTCTCGCCGCGCAGCTTTGCCGCCATCTGCAGCAATTCGAGATCCTCGTTGTCGTCGGCGCTTTCGAACCAGTAGGGCGTGCCGCGCGGCGTCATGAGGCCTTCCATCGGCCCGAACTCGCCCAAAATCGAATCGCCCTCGCCATAGAAACGGGCGCGGCCCTTGAGCACCATCCAGCAGGTATCGGTTACGGCGTGGGAATGCAGGTTGTTGCCCCCGCCCTTACGAACGATCTGCACGCATGTTTTCAGGATGTCGCTCTGACACAACTTCGACGAGCCCTTCTCCGTCGTCACGTCCGGTTTTTCGTAATGAAACGTCTGAATTTTGCGGGCCCGATCCGAAACGTGATCTTCCGCTTCTTCCGTAATCGGCTGGATGCCATCGTCTGCCATGAGCTAACTCCCTTGACCAGAAATTGAGAACTTTGTTGTCGTTTTCGGGCGCTAGAATAGCGCCGAATCCAAAAAACGCAAAGACCCTCGAACGGCTAACGAAGGGAGTGTCTCGGTTTGCCCAAATATCCTTCGAGACGCCCTTTTGCCTCATCCTGAGGAAGGCGCTTTTAGCGCCTGTCTCGAAGGATAAAGAGGTCAAACGCATGCGTTTGAAGGGCTCCTCAGGATGAGGCAAACCGAGACCCCGCTACCGCAGGCCGCGCTCCTTCTCGATGCAGTCGTAGGCCGCGTTGATCGCCGCCATTTTCTCGTTGGCGATTGCCACGAATTCCGGCGGCATGCCTTGGGCGATCAAAACATCGGGATGATTTTCGCGGATCAGGCGGCGGTAGGTTTTCTTGATGTCGGCGTCGCTGGCGGTCCGCCCGAGGCCGAGTACGGCATAGGGGTCCATGTCGCCGGTGGTGCCGATGTGGCTTGCCAGGATGCGGTTGAAGGTCCGTTCGTCGAATCCGAAAATCTGCGCGACGGCACGGATGAACGTTTTTTCGGCGCGCGACACGGCGCCGTCCGCCTTGGCGACATAAAAAAGGCCGCCCAACAATTCCTCCAGGACGCGCGGTTCGTGAACGAACATGTCGGCGATCTGGCGGGCGTAGGGCTCGAAGCCGGTCGCCTCGTGGCGCGCTTCGTTAAAAATCCTGCCGACGTCGGCCACCGCCTCGGCGGGAATATGGAAAGTCTCCTTGAAGGCATTCACCTCGGCGCGCGTGACGGTGCCGTCCACCTTCGCGAGCTTCGCCCCAAGCACGATCACCGCGACCGAAAACGCCACCTGACGCTGCTCGCGGTCCATTGCATAGTGGTCCTGCCCCCAATGGACGAGTCTCTCGGCCGCCTGCCCTTGCGACCGGTCGACCGCATGCCCGGCGATCATGCCCAGAATCGCGCCCAACGGACCGCCGAGCGCGAACCCGGTCACGCCGCCGATCACCTTTCCCCAAACGCTCACGGCTTGGCTCGCATCGCAATGACGCCGCGCTTATCGGAATAGGAAAAAATCATAAGCGTTCGGGCTTCGGCCCGACGCGCCCGACGATCGGTAATTTAATCGCGAAGTCGAGAGGATCGAGCCCCCAGGTCAGGCCGAGGATATTCACCTCGACGCCTTCCTCGATGCCGGCCATGAGGCCGAGCAGGCCGAACAGCGAAAATTGGAAGCCCGTGCCGCTCGGCGATTTGGCGAAGATGTTCCCGTTGACCAGATAATCCTTGCCGATCGCGGTCGGCGGCAGATCGAGCTTCAATTCGGGCACGGCGCGGGCGACGAAGGCGGTAAACGTATTGGAGTTCGGCCCGGGCCAAACCGAGTAGCTGTTCACGTAGGGGTAGCTGCGCGCGACCCGGTCGATCCGCTCGATGACCGCGTCGACGCCGTCGCCGCGCAGGTCGGCAAGGACCTCGGGCATGTTGCCGAACCACCGGCCGTCCGGCGCGCGTTCGGTGATCACCAGCACCGGCTCGTCGTAATAGGCGCGCCAGCCGATCACTTCGTAAACGGTATAGGCGGTCGCGCCCTCGGGTTTCACGGCGATCCAGGTATGCACCCCGAAGGTGCCGCGCCAGGAATAGGCGCGCGCGGCATAAACCTGCACGAGGGCTTCCGTCACGACGGCCGGATCGGGCGCGATCCCCGCCGATTCCCGGCTCGCGGTCCGCCAGTCAGCCATGCCCGCCCGTCCCCCCGCGAACAACGCCGCGCAGATTACGAACAGAAGGAAAACGGCACCGGTCAGTCGCAGACATTTATGCATCAGGCGAAGATTAAGACCCCAGAATTGTGGCGCCAAGAGGGCACGGGTCACGAAACGGTGAGAAAATCGGCCAAAACGGCCTGTAATGATCCTAAAGCTAGAGCAGGTTCATTGAAAAAGGAATCGGAAGGGGATTCCCAAACGGCGTGA
>JBBDTH010000025.1:0-53324 GCA_040904505.1 Rhodospirillales bacterium
AACTACTTCGCCGCCGCAGGATATGATCGGGAGTAAGTTGAATCTGCTCTAGGCGGGGAAAACACGTAGAGTCGCGGGCGGATTTGCGGGAATTCGGGCCTTTGCGGATCAGCCGGCGGCCTTGAGCGCGCGGGCGGCCATGACGCCGATAAGGTGGGCGCGATACTCGGCGCTCGCGTGCATGTCGCTGTTGAGCCCGTCGGCGGGTACGCGGATCGCGGCAATCGCCTCGGCGCTGAAATTCTTGGCCAGCGCCGCTTCCATCTCGGCCACGCGGAACACGCTCGGGCCCGCGCCGGTGACGGCGACGCGGACATCCTTGCCGAATTGAGCGACGAATACGCCGACGACGGCATAGCCCGACGCCGGATTCTCGAATTTGGCGTAACCCGCCCGGTCGGGCACGGAAAAATGCACGGCCTTGATGATTTCGCCGTCCTCAAGCGCGGTTTCGAACAGATCGACGAAAAAATCGGCCGCCGAAATTTTGCGGGCGTTCGTCTCGACCGTGGCGTTGAGGCCGACGATACCGGCCGGATAATCGGCCGCGGGATCGGCGTTGGCGATGGAGCCGCCGAGGGTGCCGCGATGGCGCACCTGGGGATCGCCGATGTGTCCGGCCAGATAAGCGAGCGCGGGAACGGCTTTCTTCACGTCCGCCGAGGCCGCGACGTCGGCATGGCAGGTCATGGCGCCGACCGTGACCGTATTGCCGGCAACGGAAATACCGGCAAGATCCTTGATGCCCGACAGATCGATCAGGTCGGAGGGTGCGGCCAAGCGTTGTTTCATGGTCGGCAACAGGGTCATGCCGCCGGCGAGCAGTTTGGCGTCCTCGCCGGTTTTCAGTTTCGCGAGCGCCTCGTCCAGGCTGGCGGGCTTGTGATAGTCGAACGCGTACATCTCAGGCTCCTCCGTGCATGGCCTTGGCGCCGGCGATCACCGATTTGACGATGTTGTGATAGCCGGTGCAGCGGCAGATGTTGCCGTCCAATTCGTAGCGCACGGTATCGGCGTCCGGGTTCGGGTGGCGCTTGGCGATATCGATCGCCATCATCACCATGCCGGGCGTGCAATAGCCGCATTGCAAACCGTGGTTGTCCTGAAAGGCGAATTGCATGGGATGGAGCGAGCCGTCCGGATTGGCGACGCCCTCGATGGTCATCACATCGGCACCGTCGGCTTGCACGGCGAGCATGGTGCAGGATTTCACCGCCTTGCCGTTCACATGCACGGTGCAGGCACCGCACTGGCTGGTATCGCAGCCGACATGAGTGCCCGTAAGGCGGAGATGTTCCCGGATGAAGTGTACCAGCAGGGTTCTCGGTTCCACCGAGCCCGATACGGGTTTGCCGTTGACGGTCATCGTGACGGATAAACTCATAAGCCTCGCCTTTTATCTCTATTCCGCGGCCGCGGAGGGTTTGGCGCGTTGAATCATGCGCCATATTTTTTCCGAATCGAGCGGCATGTCGACGTGCGTGATGCCGAGCGGCTTGAAGGCGTTCAGCACCGCGTTGACGATGGCTGGTGGCGCGCCGCAGCAGCCGCCTTCACCGGCGCCCTTCACGCCCAGTTCGTTCACGGTGCAGGGCGCGTTCTCGTTGTTGCCCGCCTTGATGTCGGGGACGTGCCGGGCGCGCGGCATGGCGTAATCCATGAACGAGCCGGTCAGCAATTGGCCGGTCGCCGAATCGTACGTGGTGCGCTCGAGCAGGGCTTGTCCCAGCCCCTGCACGACGCCGCCGTGAATCTGGCCGTGTACGATCATCGGATTGAGCACGATCCCGTTATCGTCGACGGCGGCATAGCGCACGACCTCGACGACGCCGGTTTCCGGGTCGATTTCGACTTCCGCGATATGGCAGCCGTTCGGGTGGTTGTAGCCGCTGGGGTCCTTGCCGCGATCGAAACGGTAGCGTTCGTCGAGCCCCGGCTCCATGCCGTCGGGCAGCTTGTTTTTGTCGCGGGCGGCTTCGGCGATCTGCAGAATCGTCATACTGCCGCCGCTGTCGGTCGCCTTGAACACGCCTTCCTCGAACGCGATGTTTTCGGGCGCGGTCTGCAGATTGTGCGCGGCGATCTTTTTGCCCTTGACGACCACGGCGTCGCACGATCGCGCGACCGCGGTGCCGCCCATCATCGAGGAGCGCGACCCGCCGGTGCCCCAGCCGAACGGGACTTCGCCGTGGGTATCGCCGCCGTCAATGTATTCGATGCTGTCGTAATCGACGCCGAGCTTGTCGACCAGGATTTGCGGGAACACGGTGGCATGCCCCTGGCCGTGCGAAAACGTTCCGGCGAGCACGGTGATGGTGCCGTCGTCATTGAAACGCACCCGGGCCTCTTCCTGCGGCTGACCGCCCGAGGCCTCGATGAAGTAGCCGATCCCGATGCCGCGCATCTTGCCCTTGGCTTCGCTTTTTGCGCGCCGCGCCTCGAAGCCGTTCCAATCGGCAAGCTCCATGGCCATATCCATGGTGCCGGCGAAATCGCCCGAATCGATCACGAAGCCCTGGTTGTTCTTATAAGGAATCATGTCCGGCGTGATGAAATTGCGCCGCCGGGCCTCGGCCGGCGAAATGCCCATCACGTTGGCGACCTCTTCCAGCAGGCGTTCCATGATGTAGGCCGCTTCGGGCCGTCCGGCGCCGCGATAGCTGTCGGTCGGCGTATTGTTGGTGAAGACGCAGCGCACCACGTGATGAATATCGGGGATCACGTAGACCTGACCGGTGACGCGCCCGCTGCTGAAGGTCGGCACGTTGGGGCCGTTCTCGAAAGCATAGGCGCCGACGCTGGCGGTGACGTAAATGCGCGCGGCCATGATCTTGCCGTTTTCGTCGAGCGCAAGCTCGCCGCGGGTGACGTGGTCGCGGCCGTGATTGTCCGACACCATGGTCTCGAACCGGTCGCCGAGCCACTTGAGCGGCCGGCCCAGGCGCTTCGCCGCCCAGATCATTAAAACGCTTTCCGGATAGGATTTGCTGCGCAGGCCGAAACCGCCGCCGACATCGAGCGAGACGATGCGGATGTTTTCCTTTTCGAGCTTCGGGAAATGTTTGTGGATATTACCGTGCGGGCGGTGCGCGCCCTGGGTCGGAATATAAAGCGACACGAGGTCCTTTTCGGGGTCGTATTGGGAAAGGGCCACCCGGGGCTCCATCGGCGTGCCGATCACGCGCGGACTGATAACCTCGACCTTGGCGACCTTGTGGGCTTTCTCGAAAATAGCGTCGACCGGCGCCGGGTCCTTGTTCTCCCAAAGCGAGCAGGTGTTCTTGTCCCAGCCGGGCCAGATGTCCGGCGCGTCGGGCGTGTTGGCCTTCATGGTGTCGGTGACTGCCGGCCGTTCGTTGTATTCGACCTCGATCAACTCGGCCGCGTCCATCGCCTGGACCTTGCTTTCGGCGATCACCATGGCGACCAGGTCGCCGACGAAGCGCACCCGGTCCGTGCAGAGTGCCGGCCGGGGCGTGTCGATCATCGGCTTGCCGTCCTTGCATTTGACGTTCGCCAGGCAATGCAGGATCGGAAAATCTTCCGCTTGCGCTTCCTTGCCGGTGAAAACGGCGATCACGCCGGGGGCGGCCTCGGCGGCCGTCGTATCGATCGACACGATGTCGGCGTGGCCGTACGGCGAGCGCAGGAAGTGGACGTGGGCCTGCCCCTCGATATTGAAGTCGTCGGTGTAGCAACCCTGGCCGGTAACGAGCCGCACATCTTCCTTGCGGCGGACCGGCTGACCGATTCCGAATTGTCCCATCGCGAAATGCCCCGAGAATAATTTTCAGATTGTGTTTCTTGCTCTTGAAACAACTTTATCCACCCAAGGGCGGGCTTGGCAATCATGTTTAGGTGATTTATCCGCCTTTCTGCGCTAAAGTGAATAAAGTACGAATTCTTACCCCACATATGCAGACCGGCGGGAGGCGATCGGATCATGGCAACGGAATATGACGATGTTCTTACGAAGGCCGCCGAATGGCAGGATGCCGGTCACGGCGTGGCGCTGGCCACGGTGGTGCGCACCTGGGGATCGTCGCCCCGGCCGATCGGCAGCCAGTTGGCGGTCAACGATCGCGGGACGATGGTCGGGTCGGTGTCGGCCGGGTGCGTCGAGGGCGCGGTGATCGAAGAGGCGAAAAAAGTGATCGCGAGCGGCACGCCGAAATTGATGGAATTCGGCGTGACCGACGATCAGGCCTGGGAGGTCGGGCTTTCCTGCGGCGGCGAGATGCACGTTTTTGTGGAGTCTTTAAAGTAACGAATTGAAAATTCAACGGACACGCCAACCGGCGATTTAATCGACAATTCAACCGATAGGGAAATAACCGGGTATGGAACGGTCAATCCTGAATGCGCTCATCGAGGCCCAAAATCAAAAACGGGCGGTCGCCCTTCTGACGGACTTCGACTCGGAAGAAACCATTCTGGTCGACGCCTCGGGCGTCGTTCGCGGCGCGGCACTCGATGACGCGACCGTACGCACGGTTCTGGAGCGGCTCCATCAGGATAAAAGCGGCACCGTGGAAACGCCGGACGGGCGCACCTGGTTCGTGCGGGCCTACAATCCGCCGCTTCGGCTGATGATCATCGGCGCGGTGCATACGGCGCAGGTGTTGGCGCCGATGGCCAAGATGGCGGGCTACGACGTGACCCTGATCGATCCGCGCAGCGCGTTCGCGAACGCCGATCGTTTTCCCGGCGTGACTCTGATGGACGCGTGGCCGGACAAGGCGCTCGAACAACTCGATCTGGATCACCGCTCGGCGGTGGTGACGTTGAGTCACGACCCCAAATTCGACGAGCCGGCGCTGACCGCCTCGGTGCGGTCGCCGGCGTTTTATATCGGCGCGCTGGGGAGCCGGCGGACCCACGCGCGGCGCGTCGAGCGGTTACAGGAAGCGGGCTTGAGCGAACGGGAAATCAACAGGATCCACGGCCCGGTCGGATTGCCGATCGGCTCCCTGTCGCCCGCCGAAATCGCCATCTCGATCTTGGCCGAAATGACGCAGGCTTTGCGCCGTCCCGCCGCGTCCTGAGGGGGGCGTTCCGATGCCCGGTACCGTTTCGACCGTTGCGGCTATCATTCTTGCCGGCGGCCGGTCCGCGCGCATGGGCGATATCAACAAGCTGCTCGTCGAGATCGACGGCGTTGCGATGATCCGGCGTATCGTCGACGGCATCGCGCGCTCCAAGGCCGCACCGCTGATCGTCGTAACCGGCTTTCAGTACGAGCGCGTCCGGGCCGCTTTGGCGGGGTGCGCCGTGCGGTTCGCCCATAACGAGGATTACGCGCACGGGTTGAGCACGTCGTTGCGGCGCGGCCTGCAGGACGTGCCGGCCGATGCCGCCGGCGCCGTGATTTGTCTCGGCGACATGCCGCGCCTCGAGGCCGCCCACGTCGACCGGCTGATCGATGCGTTCCGGCGCAACCGGGGCGAGGCGATCTGCGTGCCGGTCTATCGCCACCGGCGCGGCAACCCGGTTCTGTGGCCGCGGGCGTATTTCGCCGAGATGCAAAGCCTTTCCGGCGATACCGGCGCCAAAAGCCTGATCGAGCGGCACCGCGACCGGGTGGTCGAGGTCGCGATGGCGGACGAAAGCGTGCTCAGCGATATCGACACGCCGGAAGATTTGAAACGATTTCAGGAATGACCGAGGCGGGCGAGACCGGTTTTCGGAAATTGGTGGAGCCGGACGGAATCGAACCGACGACCTCTACAATGCCATTGTAGCGCTCTCCCAACTGAGCTACGGCCCCACGCAGGGTAGTGCCGGGCTCTGTGTGGCTGCGAAAACGGTTTCGAGCCCGGCGGGAGGGACCATAAGGAAAGTCCCCGGTTTCTGGCAAGGGAAAACGGCGCTTGGCCGTGTCTTAGAGCCGGTCATGGTTAGTCGGAATCGCTAACAGCGATCCGACAACCATGTGAATCGGCTCTAAATTGTTGATATAGATCGGATTCACATGATTTATCGGAACCGAATGACGTTTCCGATAAATCATGATCCGATCCAGTTTGAAATTCGGAACGGAATGCTCCTCCTTCGACAGGCTCAGGATGAGGCATTCCTTGTGAATTGCAACGCCCTCACCCTGAGCGTGTCGAAGGTCAAACGCATGCGTTTGAGATTGAAATCGAGACACTACCCGGCGTTTAATTTCGAGCCTGCGGATTTGGGCGAGCGGCCGGGCCGCAAGACGGGCGCGAAAGGGCCGGGGGATCAGCGGTCGTCTTCGGCTCCGCCGCTGGCGTGTTCCCGGACTTCGGGAACGACGTCTTCTTCGCCGCCGAGGTCGGAAGCGTCCTCGAGAACATCGTCGTCCTCGTCGTCCTCGTCGTCATCGAGGTCGATCCCGACATCGATATCGATATCGTCGTCAGAGTCGCCTTCATCCTCGCCGGCGCTTTCGGCTTTCGTGGCCGCGCCGAGGTCGGGAGCAACGGCAACGGTCGCCGCAACTTTTTCGATCTTTTCGGTCGAGCCGCGCGACGGCCGGCTCGGAGTCACCGCTTCAAACGTATGCTCGCATTTCGGGCATTCGATGGGGCTGCGGCGAAGATCGTAAAAACGGGCACCGCAATTCGGGCATCCGCGTTTCGTTCCCCATTTTTCTTTCGCCACTGTAAACCTCCGATTGTGAGTCCTTGGGCTAACGCCAATTGCCATGATCCTCGCGTTCTGTCAAAACGAAAAAGCAGGGTTTACGGCAAAAAAATCTCCAAACCGGAGCGGCGGCGGTGGCGGACTACCGCTGGGGGGCGAACCGTGGTACAGACCCTGCGCAAATAGACGGGTTTTAGGACTCTTAGGCTGCTGAATTTGTTACAAAGATCGTCATGAACGCATTGTCCCCTCGCTCGCTGATCTCCCGGCGTTCCGGTCCGCTCGCGGGATCGGCCCGCGTACCCGGGGATAAATCGATTTCGCACCGATCCTTGATCCTGTCGGCCTGCGCCGTCGGCCGGAGCCGGATCGCCGGCCTGCTGGAAGCCGACGATGTCCTGCGCACGGCATCGGCATTGCGGGCCTTGGGCATCGATATCGACCGCTCGGACGGTACCTGGATCGTCACCGGCCGCGGCGTGGGCGGGCTCATCGAGGCGGAAACGGTTCTCGATCTCGGCAACTCCGGAACCGGCGTGAGGTTGTTGATGGGGCTGTTGGCGACGCACCCCATGACGAGCGTCTTCACCGGCGACGACTCTTTAAGAGCGCGGCCGATGGGGCGCGTCATCGCGCCGCTCGAGAAATTCGGCGCCCAATTCAAGGCGCGCGCCGGCGGCACGCTGCCGGTCACCCTGACGGGAACGGCGTCGCCGGTGCCCGTGCAGTACGAATTGCCGGTCGCCTCGGCGCAGGTCAAGTCCGCGATTCTGTTGGCCGGGTTGAATGCGCCGGGCAAAACCACGGTGATCGAACCGCAACCGACCCGCGATCACACCGAGCACATGCTGCGTCACTTCGGCGCCGACGTCGTCATCGAACCGCGCGCGGACGGCGGCCGGTCGATCACGCTCACGGGCCGGCCCGAGCTGACGGCGAGCGACATCACGGTTCCGGCGGATATTTCCTCGGCGGCCTTTCCGTTGGTGGCGGCGCTGTTGGTGCCGGGATCGGACATCACGCTCAGGAATATCGGCTTGAACCCGTTGCGGACCGGCCTGCTCGACACCCTGATCGAGATGGGTGCCGAGATCGCGATCGAGAACCGCCGGGAGGCGGCGGGCGAACCGGCCGGCGACCTTCACGTCACGGCGGGCCCGCTCCGGGGCGTCACGGTCCCGGCCTCGCGGGTCCCCTCGATGATCGATGAATTTCCCATTCTCGCCGTTGCCGCGTCCTTGGCCGAGGGAACGACCGTCATGACCGGCCTGGCGGAATTGCGGGTCAAGGAAAGCGACCGGCTGAGCGTGATGGCCGAAGGGCTGACGGCGTGCGGCGTGCGGCTCGAGGAAGGCGCCGACAGCCTCACGATCGAGGGTACCGGCACGGCCCCGAAAGGCGGCGCGGAAATCGCGACCCATCTCGATCATCGGATCGCGATGGCGTTTCTGGTGCTCGGCCTGGTCAGCGCCGAGCCGGTCGGGATCGACGATGCCGGTCCCATCGGCACCAGTTTCCCCGAATTCGCCGGGTTGATGACCGGGCTCGGCGCGCGCCTGGAGGACCGGCCGTGATCGTCGCGATCGACGGACCGGCGGCGGCGGGCAAGGGTACCCTGGCACGCCGGCTCGCCGAGACGCTGGATTTGGCCTATCTCGATACCGGCCTGTTGTACCGGGCCGTCGGGCACGCGGTCTTGCGGGCCGGGGCCGACCCCGAGGACGGCGCGGCGGCGGAAGCGGCCGCGCGCGCGCTCGATCCGGCCGATTTGGCAAATCCGGCGCTCCGGACCGACGCGGCGGCGGGCGCCGCCTCCAAGGTTTCCGCCATTCCCGGCGTGCGCGCGGCGCTTTTGGCGTTTCAGCGGGCTTTCGCCGCCGACCCCCCGAGCGGCAAAAAGGGCGCGGTTCTAGACGGCCGGGATATCGGGACCGTGGTGTGCCCGGCGGCGGATGCCAAGCTGTTCGTCACGGCCAGCGTCGAGGTGCGGGCGGCGCGCCGCCTTAAGGAGTTGCTAGAACGGGGCGAGGAAGCTATACATGGCCGCGTTTTGCGGGATATGAAGGAACGCGATGCTCGGGATTCCGGGCGGGACGTTTCGCCGCTGGTGCCCGCGGACGATGCGTTCGTCCTCGATACCAGCGATTTGGATGCCGACGCGGTCTTTACGGCGGCATTGAAGTATATCCGCCGGCAGACACGCTCTGGGTAAGGGGCACCTTCTCCGCACCGAAGAGCCCGAACGGCTTCGCGATATGCCTTGCGGCAGGGGCGGGGCGTTCGAAGTGAAGCATATCGAACCAAGCGGGAAGACCGCCGGAAACAACCGGCCGGCAGGAAACATGAAATGAAAGAGGACATACAGTATGAGCGCAGCATTGCAATCCGCTGCCGGTGAAGCGGAATACACCACCGGGGAAAATTTTGCAGATCTTCTCAACGAAACCTTAGGCGAAGCGGAAACGTTCGAGGGCCGTGTCGTGAAGGGCACCGTCGTCTCGCTCGATGGCGACGTCGTGGTGATCGATGTCGGTTTGAAGTCCGAAGGCCGGGTGCCGGTGAAGGAATTCGAAACGCCGGGCGAGAAGGTCGTGCCGCAGGTCGGCGATCGTATCGATATTTTCGTTGAACGCTTCGAGGACAAGGACGGGATCGTCCGCCTCAGCCGCGAAAAGGCCCGTCGCGAGGAAGCCTGGGCCGAGCTCGAGCAGGCCTTCAAGAAGGCCGAGCGGGTCAACGGCGTTATTTTCGGCCGCGTCAAGGGCGGCTTCATCGTCGATTTGGCCGGGGCCGTGGCGTTTTTGCCGGGCAGCCAGGTGGATATCCGTCCCGTGCGCGACATCAATCCGCTGATGGGCACGCCGCAACCGTTTCAAATCCTCAAAATGGACCGTACCCGCAACAACATCGTCGTTTCGCGCCGCGCGGTTTTGGAAGAAACCCGCGCCGAAGCCCGTTCCGAATTGATCTCAAATCTCACCGAAGGTCAGGTGCTCGAGGGTGTCGTGAAAAACATCACCGATTACGGCGCCTTCGTCGATCTCGGCGGCGTCGACGGTTTGCTGCACGTCACCGATATCGCCTGGCGGCGCATCAATCATCCGAGCGAAGCGTTGCAGGTCGGCCAGAGCGTGAAAGTACAGGTCATCCGGTTCAACCAGGAAACCCAGCGGATATCCTTGGGCATGAAACAGCTCGAAGCGGATCCGTGGCAGGGCGTGGAAAGCAAATATCCGGTCGGCACCAAGTTCACCGGCCGCGTGACCAACATCACCGATTACGGCGCCTTCGTCGAATTGGAAGCCGGCGTCGAGGGGCTGGTCCACGTGTCGGAAATGAGCTGGACCAAAAAGAACGCGCATCCGGGCAAATTGGTTTCCACCAGCCAAGAAGTGGAAGTCATGGTCCTCGACGTCGATCCCAAAAAGCGCCGGATCAGCCTCGGCCTGAAACAATGCCAGGCGAACCCCTGGCAGGCGTTCTCCGAACAGCATCCGGTCGGCTCCGAGGTCGAGGGCGAGGTCAAGAACATCACCGAGTTCGGGTTGTTCATCGGCCTGCCGGGCGAAATCGACGGCATGGCCCATTTGTCCGATCTGTCGTGGGAGAAATCCGGCGAAGACGCGCTTAAGGATTACGAAAAGGGCACCAACGTCCGGGCCAAGGTTCTCGACGTCGATGTCGAAAAGGAACGGATCAGCCTCGGCGTCAAGCAACTCGGCGCGGATCCTTTCGAAAGCGGCCTCGGAAACCTCAAGAAAGGCAGCATCGTTACCTGCACTGTGACGGCGGTGACGAACACCGGTATCGAGGTGAAGGTCGGCGAGGGGATGAACGGGTTCATCCGCCGTTCCGAGCTGTCGCGCGATCGCAGCGAGCAACGGCCGGACCGGTTCGCCGCCGGAGAAAAAGTCGATGCCAAGGTCACCCAGGTCGATGCCGCCAGCCGCAAGGTGACGCTGTCGATCAAGCAACTCGAGGTCGAACAGGAGAAGCAGGTGCTCTCCGAATACGGCTCCTCGAGCGCGGGCGCGCGTCTCGGCGATATTCTCGGCGCCGCGATCGAGGAGAAGCGGGCCGCGGCCAACGGGGAAACCTCCGACGATTCCGAAAAATAAAAGCGGATTTCCGCCGCATTTTTCGGGCGGGCTTTGAGGGGCGCGTAAGGCCAGGGCTTACAGGATGTCGTTGGACACGGATCAGATCATCGACCGGCGGCGGCTCAAACGGCGTTTAACGCTGTGGCGGATCGCCGCCGTGGTTGCCGTGATCGGCATCGCCGTCCTTGCCGTGGGCCGCGACGAACAGCTGGTCGGGCGAGACTATATCGCTCGGCTGGCCGTCGAAGGCGTGATCTTCGACAATCCCGACCGTCACGAGCTTCTCAGAACGTTAGCGCTCGACGGAAGCGTCAAAGCGTTGATCGTGCGTATCAACAGCCCCGGCGGCACGGTCGTCGGCGGTGAAGCGCTGTATCATAGCCTGCGCAAATTTTCCGAGAAAAAGCCGGTCGTCGCCGTGATGGGCGAGACGGCGACGTCGGCGGCATACATGGTGGCGCTGTCGGCCGACCGGATTTTCGCGCACGCGGGCTCGGTCACCGGCTCGATCGGCGTTTTGATGCAGACCGCCGATATCACCCGGTTGCTCGAAAAAATCGGCATCAAGCCCGAATCCATCAAAAGCGGGGTCCTCAAGGCGCAGCCCAATCCCCTGGAGCCGTTCACCGACACGGCCCGCGCGGCGGTCCGGGAGGTGGTGCTGGATCTCCATCAGATGTTCGTCGACATGGTGGAAAACCGCCGCGACATGACGGCGCAGCAGGCCCGCGATCTGGCCGACGGGCGGGTCTACACCGGCCGCCAAGCCTTGCAAAACGGGCTTTTGGACGCCCTCGGCGGGCAAACCGAGGCGCGCGAATGGCTCGCAAAAGTAAGGAAAATAGACCCCAATCTCCCGGTTCGGGACGTCGGCGTCGACCGATTGAGCGACTCCTGGCGCGTACTTTTCGGGGAACTTATTGGAAAAATCCTGTTTTCTGAAAGACTTAGACTTGACGGCCCGATCTCGGTTTGGCACCCTGAGCTGCCTTGAGGACGGAACGGCGCGTATGCGTGACGCGCCTCTCGCCTTTCGTCCTTGGCGGGAAAGACAAGTCGTTTCAGATCGTTAAAGAAGCTGTGCCGTTGCAATGCTTATGGGCGCGCTTGCCGCGGAGGAAAACGGGGACATGACGAAGTCTGAGTTGATCGCAAAACTCGCGGAACAAAATCCCCATTTATATCAGCGGGATGTCGAGCGGATCGTCAGCACGATTTTCGACGAGATCACGTCGGCGCTGGCGCGCGGCGATCGGGTCGAGTTGCGCGGGTTCGGCGCTTTTTCCGTGAAAGAGCGCGGTTCGCGCGTCGGGCGCAATCCGCGCACCGGCGAGGCGGTTCAAGTCAATTCCAAGTATATTCCCTACTTCAAGACCGGCAAGCAACTGCGCGACAAGCTGAACGGCTGATTTTCGCATTTGATAATGCGAAGCGCGTCGCCCATTTACGGAACATCGTCATTGCCGTAATCGACAGAAGGTGATCCCGGCCATGCGCTGGCTTTCCTGGATAATCCTGCTTCCGCTCGCCGCCGCGGTGATCGTTTTCTCCGTCACCAACCGCGGCGTGATTAAGGTCGATTTCTGGCCGTTCGGCTATCTTATAGAACTGCCCGTTTTTGCGATCGTCCTGACCAGCCTCTTGATCGGGTTCGTGCTGGGCGGGATCGTCGCCTGGATCACGGGCGCGGCGCGGCGCCTGCGCGGGCGCGCGGCCGAGCGGGACGCCGCCCAGCTGCGGCGCGAGCTTGCCGAACTGCGCCGGGAATCGGGGCGCGATCCGTCCGGGCGGCGGGACCGGGACGTGTTGCCGCCGGCGGCATGAATTCCGCCCCGACTCTTCCGCCTGTATCTGTCCTGGCGCCGGTTCGGACCCGACGATATAACAACCGGCGCGTAAAATTACGGTAAGATCGTTCTCCCATGGCCGCCTTGAAACCGCACCAGCGCCTTTTAGTGGCGCTCGATACCGACGACGTGAAACGCGCCCGCGCGCTGGCGCGCGACCTCAAGGGGCTGGTCGGCGGGGTCAAGCTCGGCAAGGAGTTCTTCACCGCGAACGGCCCGCAAGGGGTGAAGAAGGTCGCGGCGGCGGGCCTGCCGGTTTTTCTCGATCTCAAGTTCCACGATATTCCCAACACGGTGGCGCAAGCCGTCCGCTCGGCGACCGCCTTGGCGCCCTTTATGGTGAACGTCCATGCCGCCGGCGGCGAAGCGATGCTGCGCGCGGCGGCCAAGGCGGCCCGCGCGGCGGCGCGCCTCTTTAAGGTCAAGCGGCCGTTGGTGCTCGGCGTCACGGTGCTGACGTCGCTTTCGGAAAACGATCTCGCCGCGACCGGTGTTGCCGCCGACACGGTGCTTGCCCAGGTTCTGCGCCTGGCCCGGCTGACCAAGGACTGCGGCCTCGATGGGGTCGTGTGTTCCGCGCGCGAAGTCGCCGCGCTGCGTGAGACAATGGGACCGACCTTCAAGCTGGTGGTGCCGGGCATTCGCCCCGCTTGGGCGTCGGCGGACGATCAAAAACGCATCGTCACCCCGGCGGAAGCTGTCACGCGGGGTGCCGATTATCTCGTCATCGGCCGGCCGATCACGGGTGCGAACGATCCCGTCGCGGCCGCGCAGCGGATCGTCGCCGAGATCAAGGCGGGCTGAACGGATGCCTCTCGCCGTTAAAATTTGCGGGTTGCGCACGCCCGCCGCCGTTGAAGCGTCCGTCGCGGGCGCCGCCGCGTTCGTCGGTTTCGTGTTCTTCGGGAAGTCGCCGCGTCACGTGTCGCCCCGAGACGTCAAAGCTCTCGCAGCGCTCGTTCCCGAAGGCGTGATCAAGGTCGGCTTGATCGTGGACGCCTCCGATTCCGAAATCGAAGCCATTTTGCGCGACGCGCCCCTCGACATGCTGCAATTGCACGGGGCCGAGACCCCGGAGCGGGTCGCGGCGGTGAAGGAAAAATTTAGATTACCTGTGATGAAGGCGGTGGCGGTATCGGCGGCGAAGGATATCGTCGCGGCAAGAGTGTTCGAGGCCGTCGCCGACCGCTTGCTGTTCGACGCCAAGCCGCCCAAGGACGCGGATCGCCCCGGCGGCCATGGCCGGGCGTTCGACTGGGCGCTGCTGGCCGGGCAATCCTTCGCGGTTCCCTGGATGCTGGCGGGCGGGCTGACGCCGGAGAATGTGGCACAAGCCGCCACCGCCGGCCGGGCCCCGGCGGTCGACGTCTCGTCCGGGGTCGAGGACGCGCCGGGCGAAAAAAGTATCAAGAAAATCAAAGCCTTCCTGGAAGCCGCCCGGGGCATCGCCTAAACCGGTCCGGCGGTCCGGCGGTCCGGCGGTCCGGCATCAAGCTTAGATTTCTCTGTTTTTGCCCGGCATTGTGCTTTATTACCGGCCTTTCGCGGCGCATGTTAAAATACGTGTTTAAAGACGAATGGCGGCCAACGCCCGCAAGGACTTGAACTTAGGCGATTTTTACGCATGAAGACCTTGAATACCTATAAGGACGGCCCGGATGAGGCGGGCCACTTCGGCATTTACGGCGGCCGCTTCGTCGCCGAGACCCTGATGCCGCTGATCCTCGAGGTCGAGCAGGCCTACGAGGCGGCCAAGGCCGACGCGGCGTTCGCCGAGGAGCTGGACGACTACCTCAAATACTACGTCGGGCGGCCGAGCCCGCTGTTCCTGGCGGCGCGGCTGACCGCGAAATTCGGCGGCGCGAAGATCTATTTCAAGCGCGACGAGCTCAATCACACCGGCGCGCACAAAATCAACAATTGCCTGGGCCAGATTCTGCTGGCGCGGCGCATGGGCAAGAGCCGCATCATCGCCGAAACCGGCGCCGGCCAGCACGGCGTGGCGACCGCCACCGTGTGTGCGCTGTTCGGCATGCAATGCGTCGTCTACATGGGTGAAACCGACGTCCAGCGCCAGGCACCCAACGTGTTTCGCATGAAGCTTCTGGGTGCGGAGGTCCGCCCCGTGACGTCCGGTTCGGCGACGCTGAAGGATGCCATGAACGAGGCCTTGCGCGATTGGGTCACCAACGTGCGCGATACCTATTATCTCATCGGCACGGTTGCCGGGCCGCATCCCTATCCGACGATGGTGCGTGATTTTCAATCGGTCATCGGCGAGGAAGTGCGCGCGCAGATGACGGACGCCGAAGGCCGCCTGCCCGACACCCTGGTGGCCTGCATCGGCGGCGGCTCGAACGCGATGGGCCTGTTCTATCCGTTCCTGGATGATGCGGATGTCGCCATGATCGGCGTCGAGGCCGGCGGGCACGGGCTCGATACGCCCGACCACGCGGCGTCCCTGACCGGCGGCGCGCCCGGTGTCCTACACGGCAATAGAACCTATCTATTGCAAAATAAGGACGGCCAGATCAACGAAGGTCATTCGATTTCCGCCGGACTCGACTACCCGGGCGTCGGGCCGGAACACGCTTGGCTGCGCGATGTCGGCCGGGTCGAGTATGTCGCGATCACGGACAGCGAAGCGCTCGAGGCGTTTCAACTCTGCACCAAGGCCGAGGGCATCCTGCCCGCGCTCGAGCCGGCGCACGCCTTGGCGCACGTCGCCAAGATCGCGCCCAAGCTGGCGAAGGATCATCTGATCGTCATGAATCTCTGCGGGCGCGGCGACAAGGACGTGTTCGCCGTCGCCGAGCATTTGGGGGTGAAACTGTGAGCGCGCCGAAACGCATCGCCGAACGGTTCGCCGCCCTGAAACGCGAGGGCCGGGGCGGGCTGGTGACGTTCATCACCGCGGGCGATCCGGACCCGGCGACGTCGTCGGAAATTCTACACGGCTTGTCCGAGGCGGGCGCCGATCTGATCGAACTCGGTATGCCGTTCTCCGATCCGATGGCCGACGGTCCGGCGATCCAGAAAAGCTCGCAACGCGCCTTGAAGGCGGGCGCGTCGTTGAAGGGCACGTTGGCGATGGCGGCGGACTTTCGCAAGAAGGACGCGCTGACGCCGCTGATCCTGATGGGGTATTACAATCCGATCTACATCTACGGCGTCGAGGCGTTTTTGAAGGACGCGCTGGCCGCCGGGATCGACGGCTTGATCATCGTCGACCTGCCGCCCGAAGAGGAAACCGAATTGTGCCTGCCCGCGCTCGATGCCGGAATCGATTTCGTTTATCTGACGGCACCGACGACCGATGACGCACGGTTGCCGCGCGTGCTCGAAAACGCCCGCGGATTCGTCTACTACGTCTCGATCACCGGCATCACCGGCACCGCGTCCGCTGGTCTCGACGAGATCGAAGCAGCGGTCACCCGATTGAAGAAACACACCGACTTACCGGTTGCCGTCGGCTTCGGCATCACGACGCCCGAGCAGGCCGGGGGCGTCGCGACCATCGCCGATGCCGCCGTGGTCGGGTCCGCGCTGGTGAATGCCGTCAGCGATCATCTCGATGGCCAAGGCAAGGCCACGCCCGGCACGGCGCGGGCGGTCTTGGACTTGGTCGCGGCCCTGGCCGCCGGGGTCCGGGCGCCGCGCACAGCGGGGGCGGCGGAATGAACTGGCTCAAGGATTGGATTCGCCCGAAGCTGCGCGAGCTCGTCGGCGGCCAGAAGGAAATTCCCGAAAACCTCTGGCACAAATGCACGAGTTGCGATGCGATGATCTTCCATCGCGATCTCACCCAGAACCTGCACGTCTGCCCGCATTGCAGTTTTCACATGCGGATCAACGCGGAAGAGCGCTTGAAAATGCTGTTCGACGACGGCGCCTTCGAAACGATCGAGATTACCGCCGCGGTCGTCGATCCGCTGAAGTTCCGCGATCAGCGCAAGTACGCCGAACGCCTCAAACAGGCCCAGAACAAGCGCGGCAAGACCGATGCCTTGGCCGTCGCCTCCGGTAAGATCGGCGGCATGGAGAGCGTCGTCGCCGCGCTCGATTTCGAGTTCATGGGCGGCTCGATGGGAATCACCGTCGGCGACGGTATCCTCGACGCCGCCCGCTTGGCGGTGAAAAAAGAAGCGCCGTTGATCGTGGTGTCGTCCTCGGGCGGGGCCCGCATGCAGGAAGGCATCCTGTCGCTCATGCAATTGCCGCGCACCACGCTCGCGGTCGAGGACGTCAAATCGGCGGGCCTGCCGTACATCGTCGTGCTGGCCGACCCGACCACGGGCGGCGTGACGGCATCGTTCGCCATGCTCGGCGATATCGCGATCGCCGAACAGGGCGCGGTCATCGGGTTCGCGGGCGCGCGCGTGATCGAGCAGACCATCCGCGAAACCCTGCCGGAAGGATTCCAACGGGCCGAATATCTGTTGGAGCACGGCATGGTCGATATGGTCGTGCACCGCAAGGATCTGCGCGATACACTCATCCGGGTTCTCGATCTGCTGCTGCGTCGGGGTCCGGTCGCGGCATCGTCGGCCGCCGTGTCGCCCACCGCCGCGCATACGCCCGCGCAATTGATGCCGCCCTCGACGGATTAAATGGCAACGATCCCCCGAACGCCCGACGCCGTCCTCGATCGCCTGACGCAGCTTCATCCCAAGTTGATCGATCTGTCGCTCGATCGGGTCGAGCGCCTGCTCGAGCGTTTGGGCAATCCGCATCGCGCGCTGGCGCCGGTGGTCCACGTCGCCGGCACCAACGGCAAGGGCTCGGTGGTGGCGTTCCTGCGCGCGTGCCTGCAGGCGGCCGGTTATCGCGTTCACGTTTATACGTCGCCCCATCTGGTGCGGTTCAACGAACGTATCGTCATCGCCGGGACCATGATTTCCGATGATGCCCTCGTGCCGATTCTCGAGGAATGCGAACGCGTGAACGGGGACGAACCGATCACGTTTTTCGAAATCACCACGGTGGCGGCGTTTCTGGCGTTCGCCCGGCAGCCGGCGGATATCGTCCTGCTCGAAACCGGCCTCGGCGGGCGCTTGGACGCGACCAACCTGATCGCCGAACCCGCGCTCACGGTCATCACGCCGGTCTCGATCGATCATCAGCAGTTTCTCGGCGAGACATTGGCCGAGATCGCCGCGGAAAAGGCCGGCATCCTCAAGCCGGGGGTGCCGTGCGTCGTGGCCGCGCAGGAGCCCGACGCGGGCGCGGTGATCCGCAACCAGGCCGCCGCCCGCGGCGCGCGACTGATCGAAGAGGGCAAGGATTTTTCGGCCCATCGCGACGGCGATCAATTGGTGTTTTCGAGCTGGTCCGGCACCCGGCGGTTTCCGTTGCCCGCGCTTGCCGGCGAGCATCAATACTACAACGCCAGCGTGACGATCGCCTGCCTGGAGGTGCTCGAGACGTTCCGCGTCGACGATGCCGCCATTTCACGGGGCTTGCAAAACGTCTCGTGGCCGGCCCGGCTGCAACGGCTGAGACACGGGCCGTTGGCCGACAAACTTCCTCCCGGCTGGGAGCTTTGGCTCGACGGCGGACACAACGAAGCGGCCGGTAAGATGCTGGCGGATCATGCCGGCCACTGGACCGACAAGCCGCTTTATCTGATTTTCGGTATGCTGAACAGTAAAGCGCCATCGCCGTTTCTGGCGCCGTTTCGGAAATACACGCGAGCATTACAGGCGGTAGCGATCCCGAACGTCAAGGCCACCCTCGGCGCCGACGATGCCGCCTGGGCGGCGCGCACGGTCGGAATCGAATCGGTAGCCGCGCCCGATATCGATACGGCTTTTGCGCGGATCATCGCAGCGGAAACGGTGCCGTCGCGAATCCTGATCTGCGGATCGCTCTATCTGGCCGGCGAGGTATTGAAGGAAAACCGCTGAGGCGTCTCGGCGGCATTCCCGCTGTTTAGATGGACGATTGAATCCACTGCGCCAGTTGCGCTTTCGGCAACGCGCCGACCTTCTGCGACGCGATCTCGCCGTTCTTGAACAAAAGCAGCGTCGGAATGCCGCGAATGCCGTATTTGCGCGGCGTTTCCGGATTTTCGTCGATGTTCACCTTCACGACCGTGACCTGATCGGCCAGTTCGGTCGCCAATTCCTCGAGCGCCGGGGCGATTTGCTTGCAAGGGCCGCACCACTCGGCCCAGAAGTCAACGACGACAGGCTTGTCGGCTTTCAGAACGTCGGTTTCGAAAGAGGCATCGGTCACTTGAAGGGTCATGCGTAACAATCCTGTGCGAAGGGTTTTGGCGAAAATCGATCGGGTGTCGGTGTGGTTTCGACTGTAGGGAGCGGGGCGGAGGCCGTCAAGGCGCGTGCGGCGCAAGGCTGGCTTCGGGCACGCTCATGAGGGTCGGGCCGTCGGTCCAGAGCAGATGACAGGCGACGATTCGGCCCGGGTAGATGCGCCCGAGCGCCGCCCGGTACGCGGCCAATTGTTTCAGATAGAGGGCGGCGATCCCGGCCGCGGTTTCGGGCGGCGGACGATTGGTCTTGTAATCGACCACGTCGATGCGATCGGGCGTCACCACCAGGCGGTCGATCTGCCCGGAAATCACCGTGCCGTCGATCTCCGCGACCAGCGGCACCTCGGCCAGGCTGTCGGCGCCGAACAGGAAGGCGAAATCCGAATGCTCGATCACCCGCAGGGTTTCTTGCGCGATGTCCGCTTGTTCCTGGGGCGACAGCGCATGGCGCGTTTCGGCGAGGAATGTTTTCGCCGCGCCGGCGCGTTGCGTGGGCTTGAGATCGGGCAGGGTTTGCAGCAACGCATGTACGATCAGGCCGCGCTTGAAGCGCGCGCCGTCGTCCTCGCCGAGCGGGGAGAATACCGGCGGTTCCGCGTCCGTCGGCCGGGACGGGCTCAGGGGCCGCACCGGTTCCGGCTCGGGCGCGGGCGGGACAAGCGCCCACGCGGGGAGGGGCGGACTGTCCGCCTGCGCTGGCGGCGTTTCGGGCGTTTTGACGTCCTCGGTTTGCGGCGATGAAACCCGCCAGATTTTTTCACCGTCCGGCAAGGCGATTTCCTCGCCGTGTTCCTTGATCACCGGCGCGATCAGATCGTACCAGCAGCCGTCCGCGCGCCCATTCTTGGAGTCGAAACCGCACACGTACAAACGATCCTCGGCGCGGGTCATGGCGACGTAGAGCAGGCGGCGGTATTCCTGCAGCCGTTTATGGCGTTCGTCTTCGCGTAAACTTTGCGCGAGGTTTTCTTCGACATCGCGGTACGGCGGCCACAACAAAAGCGGATCGGTTTCGCCGCCGCGCCACAGCAGGCGCGAATCCTGGCGCGCGGTCGGCACCGCGCAGGTGTCGGGCAGGAACACGATTTTCGCCTGCAGGCCCTTGGCGCCGTGCACGGTCATCACGCGCACTTCGTCGCGGCCCTGCTCGAGGTCGCGCTTGATTTCGGTGCGCCCGGCTTCGAGCCAATGGAGAAATCCTTGCAGGGAGGCGACGTGCTCGTGCTCGAAGGACAGGGCGGCCGCCATGAATTCGTCGAGCGGATCGGCGGCGTCGGGCCCCAAACGGGCGAGAATCTTGTGGCGCCCGTTCAGCCCGTCGAGCACGTGGCCGTAGAACTCGAACGGCGGTAGGTAATCGGCCTCGGCGCGCAAGGCCACCAGGATGTCATAGGCCATGCGGAACGGATCGCGGTCTTTGCGGCGCCGCAGCTCGGCCCACAGCGTGCCGGCGCGATTATGGGCGAGCGCGATTAAATCGTCGTCGGTCAGGCCGATCACCGGGCTCTTGAGCACGGTGGCGAGCGTGAGGTCGTCCTCGGGCAGCAGGACGGTATGCCCGAGCGCGATCATGTCCATGACCGCGATGTGTTCGGTCAGCACCATGCGGTCGGCGCCGGCGACCGGAATAGCGCATTCCTTGAGGCACCGAATCATGATTTCGGCGAATTGGGTGCGCTGGCGCACCAAAATCATGATGTCGCCGGGCGCGATGAGTTTGCCGGTCGCGGGAAGGATTTCTTTATTATCGCGCCAGTCGCGGATTTGTCCGGCGATGCGTTTCGCGAGCCGGGTCTGCGGACTCTCCGAGGACAATTGATCCAAGGGTGCGTCCCACGGATCGGTCTCGGCAGCGTCCTCGGGCTTCAGGGTCGGCCACAGTTCGACGTGCCCGGCTTGGCCGGTGCGCGATATGTGGTGCCGAATGGGCCGTTCGCGCGCGCCGAGGCCTTCGCGGGCGGTTTCGTTCGCGAACACGTGATCGACCGTCTGCAGGACGTCCGGCACCGAGCGGAACGACATCACCAGTTCGAGCTTATCGAGCCGTTGGCCGGCATTCTCGCATTTTTCGGCAAAGAATTGCCGCATGGCATCGAAGGCGTCCGGATCGGCGCCCTGGAAACTGAAGATCGATTGTTTCTCGTCGCCGACCGCGAAGACGGTGCGCGTCCCGTCGCGCGCACCCAGGCCGGTGAAGAATTCGGCGGCCAGGCGCGCGACGATGTCCCATTGCGCGGGACTGGTGTCTTGCGCTTCGTCGATCAGGATATGATCGAGCCCGCCGTCGAGCTTGAAATGCACCCAGGGGATATCGTTTTCCGCTTCCAGCAACCGGCGCGCGGTCAGGATCAGATCGTCGTAATCGAGCAGCACGCGGTCGCGTTTTAGGCGTTCGTAGGTCTCCGTCAGCGCGACGCCGACGATCAGCAAGGCGCGGGTGGCCTCGGCCAGCCGGTGCGCCTTCAAGCGCTCGATGACCGCTTTGATCCGCGCTTGTTCGTCAAGCAGGACGTCGAAAACGTCGGGGTGGCCCTCGCGGATCTTTTTCGACAGCAGCGTCGATTCCGCCATGGGGTCCATGTCTTTTTTAAGGAACTGCGGCACGTACGTGTCGTTGAACATACTTTCGCGTTGTTCCGGTTCGGCAAGCCAGCGATCGATCGCGCCGGCGCGTTCGGTGTCGCGCTTGCCGCTCGCTTGCGACAGAATCCCGAGTGCTTTACGGAGCCCCGCGCCGTCGAACGCATCGTTCCGGCAGGCGTTCGGGATCACGTCATCGACGGTTTCGTTTTCCGGAATGCCGAGCGCGCGGCGTACTTCGGCCATGACGGCCTCGATGGAGCCGTGCGCCTCGATCAAGGCGTGCAGCTTGGCGCGATTATTCGCGAGTTCCCGGATCAGGGAGGCGAAGCCGTTCTCGTCCACAAGCCCGGCGACATGATCGAGGGCCGTTGCGGGTTCTCCGGCCGGGTTCTTGAGCGCGCGGACGAACAAATCGTCGCGGGCTTCCCGCAGCAACTCGGCGCGGCTGCGATCGTCGATGACGGAGAAGTGGGGCGCGACCCGGGCCTCGAGCGGGAAGCGCGCCAGCAGGGATTCGCAAAACGAATGGATGGTGCGGATCTTCAAGCCCTCGGGCACGTCGAGGGTCGCCGCGAACAGACGCCGGGCGGCGCTCAGATTGTCCGCGCCGACGGCGTGGCCGAGCAGGGCCCGCAGTTCGGCGTTCAAGCGGTCGTCGTCCATGGCCGCCCAGGCGCCGAGCCGGGCGTGCAGCCGGTTGGCCATCTCGGCGGCGGCCGCCTTGGTGAAGGTCAGGCACAAGATTCGGTTCGGCGGCGTGCCGGTCAGCAGCAGCCGCGTGATGCGATCGATCAGGACATGGGTCTTGCCGGTGCCCGCGTTGGCCGCGACCCAGGCCGAGCGGGACGGATCGGCGGCGGCCATCTGCTGGGTCGGGCGCACCAGCGCGTGCGTGTGTGACGGCGACGTCATGTGTCGTCTCCCTCGCCGCTTGACCATTCCTTGACCCGCGCCAGATGGTCGTAGTCACCGAAGCGATGCCACAACATGGGCCGGGGCCGGGACAGATACGGTGTGTCCGGATCGTCGAATTTATGTACGAGCTTCTTGAGGCCCGCCGCCGTGCCGTCGATTATCTCGCGGACGTCTTTGCCGATATTCCGGACTTCGCCGGGAACCCGGCCGCCGGTCAGGCGGACATACGTCAGTTCGGAGACACGGGCGGCCCTTATATCGGCAAACCCGCCGGCTTCGATCATGATCGCTTCGAGCGGCAGTTGCGGCACCAATCCGCTTTTGACTTGCTCCGGAGTCGGGGCTTGCCCGGTCTTGTAATCGAGGATGGCGAGGGCGTTGTCGGGCCGCTCGTCGATGCGATCGGCGCGGCCGATGAGCGTGAACGTGCCGCCCGGCGCCTCGAACGCGTATTCGCCTTCGACCTCGCTCGCGAGCGTGCGATAGCCGCTTGCAAGGCGCGTGCGCTGAAAATCGACGAACCAGTAGGCCATGCGCTCGAAGCGGGGCCACCAGAACGCTCGCACGCCGGGCCATGCGGCATAGGGAGCGAACATGTCCTTGCCGATGGCGATCAGGCGTTCGAGGGCGTCGTCGGGCAGGGTATCCGGATAAGCACGAGTGAACGCATCGAGCGCACCGTGAATGAGAATACCGCGATCCATCGCGCCCGGGTCGGCGTCGATCGGATCGAGCGGCTTCAGGCCGAGGATGAACCGGGCATGGATCGCATACGGATCGCGGATCCAGGTCTCGATGCGCGAGACCGAGAGTTGCCGGGGCCGTGCTTCGAGAGGCGGCTTCGGCTTCGGCGCGGCAATCGAGCGTACCTGCTCGGGCGTATCGAGCGCTTCGTGCCAGTCGAGCCAGGGGCCGGGGTGCGTAACGGCTGCTTTCAAGCCGGCCGCCTCGATCAGGTTTTGCAGGCGCAACAGCCAGCGTGCGGGCATGGTCGGCGTGCCGTCGACCCGTTCGGCGCGGCTCAACACGACACGCGGCGCGCAAAAGGATTGCACGAAGTCGTGCGCGGTGAGGCCGATCCGCCGCTCCGGCGCGGGTAGGCCGAAATCCTTCAGCATCGGGCGGCTCATCCACGGGCTCGCCGCCGCTTCGGGCGGCCAGGTGCCTTCGTTGAGGCCGCCCAGGATCGTCACGTCGGCCCGCTGCAGGCGCGCTTCCAACAGGCCCCAGATGAACAGGCGGGACGGGGCGCTATGACGGGGCCGCACCGCCTGGCCGGCGATCAGCGAATCGAACAACGCCGGATAGTCGCGGCCGTCGATCGGGCCCAACGCGTCCGCCGCGTCGAGCAGCTCGGCCACGACTCCGGCGGCGGCGTCGCCCGCGTCGCCCGCCCAAAGCCGGGTCGCGCCGGGCTCGCGATCGCTCGCCGCCAGGGCCTCGGCGAAGGCGACGTGGCGGCGCACCAGATCGCGTAAAGAAGCGTTCGATTGCGCCAGGGCGGCCGTGAAATCGGCGTACAGGCGTTCGAGGTCGTCCAGGATATCCCCGGCATCGTCTTTCGTTGCGGCCAGGGCCGCGCGCAAACCTTCGATGCCCGGCGCCGGGCGGGGGCCGCGCAGGACCAGCCGCTCGAGGCGGCGCACCGACTCCCGAAAGGCGGCGCTCGCGCGCCCGCCGCTCGCCAAGGGATGCTTGAGCGCGGCGAGTAACGAGACCGGCGCCAAGTCATCGGCGATCATGCGGATACATAATCTCAAGAACGCGCCCGGCGGCGTTTGCGCGAGCGGCCGGCCGGCGGAATCGTCGACGTCGATCCGCCAGCGTTTCAAGGCCGCGGCGACGCGGCGCGCGAGCGCGCGGTCCGGCGTAATCAGCGCCGCCGTCTTGCCGGGCGTTTCCAAGGTTTCGCGCATGATCAGCGCGATGGCGCCGGCTTCTTCCTGAGGAGCGGGCGCGGTGATCCAGGACACGCCTTGCAAGGCCTCTGCCGTGACGGCTTCGGCGGTCGAGCGCGCGCCCGTGAGGGGCGCGGGCTTCATGGTTTCGCGGATCAGGGCCGCGCGCGCGGCAGAAACGGACGGCACCTCTTCAGCGGGCCAATCCGTAACGTCGGAAGGCACGGCCCCGATGCGGTTCAGCAGTTGCGCCATGCCGTATTGCGGGTGCGCCGGCTCCAAGACCTTGAGAATTTCGGCGTCGAGCGAAGTGTCGAATCCGGGCAGCACGATCATGCCTTGGGGCAGGCGCGCGACCACGCCGAGAAGCTCGGCGGTCGCCGGGATCGAGCCGGTCGATCCGGCGGCGATCACCGGATGATCGGGCGGCCGCGCGCGCCACAGATCGGCCTGCGCGTCGAGCAGGCGGTTGCGCCGGTCCGCCGGATCGATGCAGCCTTCCTCGGCCAGCACCTTGGGCCAGTGTTCGGTGAGGATTTCGAGGAACGTCAACGTGATCTGCCAGTGCTCGGCGAAATCGTCGGGCACGAGGGCGGCGAGCGCCTCGAAGCCGAGCCGCTCGGTGTGCGCCTGATCGAGCAGCTTGGCCAGTTCGGCGGCAAGCCAGGAGGCCTGATCGGGTGCCATGGTTTGATCGGGCCGCGCCAGGATCAGCCGCGCGAGCAGCAGGCGCCGGCGGGTGGCGGAAATCGCGGCCGGGACGGAAAACCCGTCACCGATCGGCAGGGTTTCGTCGAGCGGGCGCATCAGGGAAAGCTCGTCCTCGTCCAGATCGCCAAGCGGACGCAGCCGCGGCAGCAGCAGCGCCCGGCCCGCGCTTTGCCTGAGAAACGCTTCGTGCAGGGCGCGGCACGCCCGCCGGGTCGGCAGCAGGATCGTTGCGCGCGCCAGGACGTGCGGGTCGTCGCCGCAGCGTTGGCGGATGCCCGCGGCCAACAGATCGACGAACGGCAAGCCGGCCGCGATGGTGAAGACGGCGGGCGGACGGTCGTGTGCTGTCATGATCAACGGCGCCGTATGCCGGCGTAACGGGCCTGCAGGTAATTTTCGGTCTCGCTCAGCCCGTCCTCGGTGCCGACGTGAAACCATTCGCCGTCATGGACGATGCCGTAAAGCCGCCCCCGGTCGATGGCCCGATCGTACAACACGTTGAGCGAGAATGCGCCCTCGGGGGCGTTCTCGAACAGGCGCGGGTGAAGAATCTGCACGCCGGTAAAGAGATACGGCGCGACCTCGCATTCGGGCCGGCGTTGCAAGGCGCCCGCCGGATCGATCACGAAATCCCCCAGGCCGGTATACCCATAGGCTTCGACGGTGGAGTGCAGCAGCAACAAGGCGTCCATGTTCTCATCGTCCCACAGGCGGGCCATGCGCTTGAGCGTGTCTTCGTAGCCGTTCAGCCACAGTGCATCGCTGTTGACGGCATAAAAGACGTCGTTGCCGAGAAGCGACAAAGCCTTGGCGATACCGCCGCCGGTATCGAGCAAGGTTTCCTCATGGGAAATTTTCGTCGCAGGCGTCTTTCGGGCGCTCACATGACGCTCGACCGACTCGCCGAGGTAATGCACGTTGACGACGACGGTTTCGACGCCGGCGTCTTCGAGCCGGTCGAGGGCGTGATCGAGCAACGTGCGCCCGGCGACCGGAATCAGCGGTTTCGGCGTGGTGTCGGTCAGCGGGCGCAAGCGGGTGCCGAGCCCGGCGGCCAGCAGCATCGCGGATGTCGGGAGGCATCCCGGGGAGCGGTTCGGTTTGGTCATGGTTGCCGCATCGTGTCGGTTGGCGGGATCATGCGTTTCTCGGCCGGAACATGACGCTCGAACCACGCGGCGACGGCGCCGAGCACCGGATGGGCGAGGGATCTTTCCAGCATACGCCAAACCCGCGGGATGTGGGGCAAATAGCCTTGCTTGCCGTCGCGCCGGTGCAGCCGGGTGAAGATGCCGATGACCTTGGCGTGGCGTTGCGCGCCCAAAACCGCGAAGGCCGCCTCGAACGCGGCGCGATCGAGGGCGTCGAAAGCGCTCAGGTAGCGCTCCAGCATCTCGGCTTTCAGCGCCTCGGGAATATCCCGGCGGGCGTCTTCGAGCAGCGACATCACGTCGTAAACGGCCGGACCGGCGAGGGCGTCCTGGAAATCGAGCAGGCCGCAGGCGGCGATGCCGGTGCGATCGGTCAACCTCATCAGGTTATCGACATGATAATCGCGCAAGACCAGGGCGGGGCGTTGGCCGCCGAGCAGCGGAAAGGTGCCGAGCCAGGCGCGGATGAAATGGCCGCGGACCTCGTCTGATACCGGCGCGCCGACGGCGGGCAGATACCAATCGAGAAACAGCAGCGCTTCTTCCAGGAGCCGGGCGGCGTCGTACGGCGCCAGGCCCTTGGGGATGGCTTGTGCCGTGGGCTTTCGATGCAGATCGATCAGAACGTCCAACGCCAGGGCGTAGAGGCTTTCTTCGTCGACGCCGCCCGCGAGCAGGCGGGTGAAGGTTTCCTCGCCGAAATCCTCGATCAAGAGCAGGCCATGGGCGAGGTCTTCGCCGTAGACGGCCGGCGCGCTCAGGCCGAGGGATCGAAGATGGCGGGCGAGCCGCACGAACGGTTGCACCGATTCCAACGGCGGCGGCGCGTCCATCAAGAGCGCGCTCCGGTGCTTATCCTGCAGGCGGACGTAACGGCGAAACGAGGCATCGCCCGGCAGCGGGTAGCGGTCGGCGCCGGCCCAGCCTTGCGCCGTTAGAAACGCGGCGATCAGGTGCGCGCGATCAGCCAAGGCCGGCCTCCCGCAATCGGCGCATCCAGGGCGCGCCGCCGGTGAGCGTGATGCGGCGCGCGGTCGGTTGCACGCCGTAGTCGAGGGCGACGCTCAACCGGTCGGCGGGCAGCAGGGACCCGAGTTTTTCCGGCCATTCGATCAAGCTGATGCCGCCGGCGAAGGCTTCCTCGACGCCGAGTTCATAGGCTTCCTCGGGAACATTCAAGCGATAAAGATCGAAGTGGTAAATCATGCCGATGGCCGTTTCGTAGAGTTGCACCAGGGTGAAGGTCGGGCTCGGCACTTCCTCGCCGCCGCCGGTCAACGCGTGGATGAAGCCGCGGGCGAAGGTCGTTTTGCCGGCGCCGAGGTCTCCCGTCAGCGCGATAATGTCGCCGGGTTTCACGCGCGCGGCGACGGCGGCGGCCAAGGACAGCGTGGCGGGCTCGTCGGCCACGGCCACGGCGATCTCGGAAGCTGCCGGAGCGGTTCGGGTCATGGAAAGGTTGTATCGGGCGCGGACGAGACCCGCAAGGGAGGCGTCGCCGGGCCTCGTGACAGGCGCGGACTTTGGGCGTTACGGTCTATGCTTGGTCGCGCCGGCCGTACAGCAGGGTAATATTGACGCGGCGATTCTCGTAGCCGTCCTTGAAGTGGATTTCGTCGGTCGCGTGGAACAGATCGGAATTGAATACGACGGCACGGTTCTGTTTGTGCGGCACGCGCACCATGTTCGCGTTCGACTCGCGGATAAAGGCCTGCATGGCGCCTTGATCGGCGTTGAATTTGTCGAAGTCCCAATCGCGCGGCGCTTCCTTGTCCCAGATGATCAGCCCGCCGGTTTCGGGATCGGTGTTGGCCTCGTCGGGCGTGATCCAAAAATTGACGTTCACGGCGGCCTCGTCGGCATGCATGTTAATGCCGGTCATGGTGCTGTCGTATTTATAGCCCCACAGATTGATCAGTTTGTAATCCTTGAAAATTGCCGGAAGCGATGTCGCCATGTCCTCGACGATTTGAAGCAACAGCGGGCAGAAGAATCCTTCGTTGATGAAAGCGCCGAGGTAGCCGTTCGGGTAGCGGAACTCGTGCCACATCGTCGATTCGAGGCAATGGTCGCGGATCGCCTTGAGGGCTTCGGGCGTCAGGAAGTCATCGAGATACGTAATGCCGGGATTGTTTTTTTCGTAATCGGCTTCGATCGCGGCCCAGTCGTTGCCGGCATTCAACGGCGATTCGTCGAACGCGGGCGTATCGCGATAGTAAACATGCCGGTTGTACACGGGCGCCAAGGCCGCCCGGTACCGTTCGGGAATTTCCACCGTATAGGGATCGTTCGGGTCTTCGGGAAAATTCGCGAGCAGATCGGCGTAGGTTGTGATCGTTTTTTCATAGCGGCGGGCGATCAGGCCTTTGTCGATCAGATAGCGCATCTGTTCGATATCGTGCTTGAGTTTGGCGCGCGTGATGTAACGGAAATAGAGGTCGTCTTGCGGCTCGGTCACGCCGGGGCGGTATTTCAGCTCGGCCTTGGTGCAGAAAGCCTCAAGCGCGCCGGCAAGATCGCCTTGCCAGCGCAGGGCATAACCCAATTGATTCCAGACATCCGGGTTTTCGGGTTCGAATTTGACGGCTTTGCGGAAATTGTCGGCGGCTTCGTTCCAATTGCCGAGGTTCTTGTGGGCGTGGCCGAGGGTGCGGTACACCGGCGCGAACGTCGGATCGGTTTGCACGACGCGGGATAGGCTCATGACCGCTTCCAGGCTTTTGCCGGCCGCCATCTGAACGCCGCCGAGCAGATACAGGGCGTCGACGTTGCCCGGCTCGATGGTCAGAACGCGCCGGTAGCATTCGGCGGCTTGCTCCACCCGGCCGTCCTGATGAAACGCCAGCCCGCGTCGTATCAGGTCATCGATGCCGGCGGGCGGAGCGTTTAAGGAGTCGATCATGGTGCGTGTCGTGTCTCGGGATGTGTCTCGGGGCGTGTCTCGAACTCGTTTTCGGCATCGCCGCCCGGCAGGCGACACCTGAAGGTCGTGCCGCGCCCGGGCCGTGACGTCAGCGTAACCGATCCGCCGTGCAACTCAATGAAACTTTTGACCAGAGACAATCCGAGACCGGCGCCGGTGGCGGCGGTGGTTTCCTGGTGCGGTTGCGCGATATCGGTCACGCGCTCGAAAGCCCTGAAAATACGGGCTTGATCCGTTTGCGGGATGCCGATGCCGGTATCGGCGACCGTGAACACGACGTCGCCGTCCTCGCGGGCGGCCTTGAACGAGACCGTGCCGTGCAGCGGCGTGAAATGCGCTGCGTTGGCCAGAAGATTGTAGAGCGCCTGTTTCAGGCGCCTTTCGTCGGCCACCATCCAGCCGATATCGGGCGGGCAGTCGAAGTCGAGTTTAAGGTGTTTCCGGCGCGCCCGTTCGCGGATGAGGGTGAGCAGCGATACCATGACGGTGTGGATGTCGATGGTGTCCGGCTCGAGCCTCATCAGGCCGGCTTCGATCGATGCCAGGTCCAGAATGTCGCCGACCACCGTATTGAGGCTTTGTGTCGTGTCGCGGATTTCCTCGACGTATTTTTTCTGCCGGGGGGACAACGCGCCGAAGAATTCGTCGGAGAGGATATCGCTGAAGCCGAGAATGGAATTCAACGGTGTACGGACCTCGTACGAGACATTGGCGATGAACGCGGATTTCAGCTTGTTGGCATCGTCGAGCGCGGCGGCTTTCTGGATGAGGGCTTCCTCGACGCGGACACTGTCGGTTACGTTTAGGTAACACAGCAGCGTGGCGCCGTCGGGCAACGGCACGGTGGCGTAATCGAGGACCGTGCCGTTCGCGCGGTGCAGGCGCCCCCGGGCGGAGTCCCGGCTCAGAAGTTTCGCGATCAGCGCTTCCTTCCGGGCGGGCCACGCGGAATCGCCGATCTCGGGCGGGCGTATATAATCGGCGAACGCGGTCACGTGCATGTCCGGCGTCAGGGTTTCTGGCGGGATGCCCCAGAGCGCGGCGAACACGGGATTGCTCAGCTTGAGACGGCCGTCGCTGCCGAAGACGGCAACGCCCTCGTAAAGGCGGTCGAGCGTCGCGCCCTGCACCGCGACCAGCGCGTTATAGGACCGCTCGAGCGCCAAGCGCCCGGTAATGTCTTCGTATGACACGATCAAGCCGCCGTCCATGGCGGGCGTCGCGACGCTTTTGATGGTCGTGCCGTCGGGCAGATGCAAAAGCGATTCGGCGTTGCCTTGAAGGGTGCCGAAATGAGCGCGGTGTTCAGCCTTGAAGGCCTTGAAGTCGGCGACTTCCGGCAGGCGCCGGTGTTCGCGCAACGTATCCAGGACCTGATCGAACGACGGCTTCGTTGCCAGCCACGCCGGCGATAACGTCCAGAACGCGGCGTAGGCGCCGTTGAAGTACCGCAGCCGGGCATCGCCGTCGAACACGACGAGCGGTACCGATAGGCTACCCAGAATCGACGAAATCTCCGCGTCATTCAAGCCGGCGGCGGATGGGGCAACGGTTGGGGGCAAGTCCACGGGGGCAAAGTCGGGGGCCAAGTCGGGGGTATCGTTCCGGGTCGGGGCCGGCGGTCTTTTTTCGACGGGCCGTGCGGATTGCGGCGCGGGCATGTCGGCGATGCCCCGGACCCAGAGCAAATCGGCGACAGGGTCTCCGTCGGCCGTACCGGCGCGGGTACCGAAGACTCGAATGCGCCGTCGAGCGGCCTTGGCAAGATAGGGTGTGTTCAACGTCAGCAGGATGTCGAACGCTCGCCCGGTTGCCCGTAAACCATCGACGGCTTGTTGAAGCGCGGCCGCGTCGGTGTCATCGAAGCGCGTCAGGATTTCGTCGAACGTGGCGCCGGTTCCGGTCGGCAATTCCAACAGCACGGCCAGCCGGCGCGAGCATTGCCCGGTGGAGTCTTGGTGAGTCCAGGCGAAGAAGCCGTCGGGCGCCGTCGCCAGGATCTCATCGCGATGGAGGACGTCCTGCTTTAGCGCGCGGCGATATTCCTCCGCGCGCTTGCGGTGGCGCCGTTCGCGCAAGGCCCAGGCGACGCCGATCAGGGCGGCGATCGCTCCCCCCAGAATAAACGCAATCGTAGCGTTCATGGGGTACTGCCATCCGCGTCTGGCGCGGCACGTCGGTGAGCCGGAACTCGCACGGCCGAATCTTAGGCGCGTGCGGCCTTCGGAACAAGCTTAACGCGGTGCCCCGATCGCGAGCGGGCGCTAATAGCGATACGCTTCGGGCTTGAAGGGCCCTTCGACGGGGACGCCGATGTAGTCCGCCTGCTCCGGATTGAGCGTGGTCAGCTCGGCGCCCAAGCGGCCGAGGTGCAGGGTGGCGACTTTTTCGTCGAGATGTTTCGGCAGGACGTAAACCTTGTTTTCGTATTTGCCGTGATGCTGCCACAGCTCGATCTGAGCAAGGACCTGGTTCGTGAACGATGCGCTCATCACGAAGCTCGGATGGCCCGTCGCACAGCCCAGATTCACCAACCGGCCTTCGGCCAGCATAATGATGCGCTTGCCGTCGGGGAATTCGATCTCGTCGACCTGGGGCTTCACGTTATGCCATTTGAGGTTTCGAAGACCGGCAACCTGGATTTCGGAATCGAAGTGGCCGATGTTGCACACGATGGCGCGATCTTTCATCTGGCGCATGTGATCGAGCGTAATGACGTCGATGTTGCCCGTGGTGGTGACGAAGATGTCGCCCCGCGCGGCGGCCTTGTCCATGGTGACGACTTCGTATCCTTCCATGGCGGCCTGCAGGGCGCAGATCGGATCGATTTCCGTGACCGCGACGCGCGCGCCTTGGCTGCGCAGGCTTTGCGCCGAGCCTTTGCCGACGTCGCCGTAGCCGCAAACGACGGCGATTTTGCCCGCCAACATCACGTCGGTGGCGCGTTTGATGCCGTCGACCAGGCTTTCGCGGCAGCCGTACAGGTTGTCGAATTTCGACTTGGTGACGGAATCGTTCACGTTGATGGCCGGAACCTTGAGCGTTCCTTTCTTTGCCATCTGAACCAGGCGGTGAACGCCGGTGGTCGTCTCCTCGGAAATCCCGCGAACGTTTTTCAGCATTTCGGGATATTTTTCATGCATCAATTGGGTGAGGTCGCCGCCGTCGTCCAAAATCATGTTCGGTTCCCAACCGCCGGGGCCTTTGATGGTCTGCTCGATGCACCACCAGAATTCTTCCTCGGTTTCGCCTTTCCAGGCGAATACCGGGATGTGGTTGTCCGCGATCGCGGAAGCGGCGTGATCCTGGGTCGAGAAGATGTTGCAGGAACTCCAGCGCACCGAGGCGCCCAGAGCGACCAGGGTTTCGATCAGGACCGCGGTCTGGATCGTCATGTGAATGCAGCCGGCGATCCGGGCGCCTTCCAGGGGCTTTTTGCCCGCGTATTCCTCTCGGAGGGCCATCAAGCCGGGCATTTCCGTTTCGGCGATGGCGACTTCCTTATGACCCCACTCTGCAAGTTTAATATCGGCGACCTTATAATCCGTAAACGCGGTCATATTGTATGCTTCTCCTGATCAAAATTACGATTTTACCGGTGTTTAGCAGGTTGGGGTCTTAACAGACCGCACCGCGCTACCGCAAGGCCCAACCCGGAAAATACCCGGGCATTCTACGCTAAGCCGTTGAAATCATCCAAAAGTGCCGCGATGCGTCCGGCATCGACCTGATCCATGATGATGCGGGCGCGATGGTTGGCGGCACCAAGATCGAGCTGGCGGATCCGTTGCTTGACCCGGGGAATATTAGAGGCGGTCATGGACAGATCGCGGAATCCGAGGCCGACCAACAAAGCCGTGAAACGCGGATCGCCGGCCATTTCGCCGCACATGCAGACCGGAATGCGCGCCCTGAGGGCCGCTTCCGCCGAGAACTGAATTAGGCGCAGAACCGCCGGGTGCAGCGGATCGTACAAATGCGCGACGCGTTCGTCGGCCCGGTCGATGGCGAGGGTGTACATCGTGAGATCGTTCGATCCGATGGCCAGAAAATCGCTCGCCTGCGATAGGGAATCGGCGGCCAGAGCGGCGCTCGGCACTTCGATCATGGCGCCGATCGGCGGCAGCGGCGATTTGATCGGGACGCCGCGGCGTTTGAGCCGGCGGGCGGCCCGGGCCATGATGTCGCGGGCCCGGCGCACTTCCGTTACGGTCGTGACCATCGGCAGGAGGATTCGAACCGAGCCGTGTATGCTTGCGCGCAGGATCGCCTGGAACTGGGTTTCCAAAACGTCGGGCCGGGCCAAGGAAAGCCGGATCCCGCGCAGGCCCAACGGCGAGGCGCCGATGTCGCCGAGATCGGGATAGAGCTGGGCCGCCGCCTTCTCGCCGCCGATATCGAGGGTGCGGATGGTGACGGTCTTGCCTTTCATCGGCCGGATCATGTCGCGCAGATTGCGATATTGTTCTTCCTCGTCCGGGAAATTGTCGCGGTTCATGAACATGAACTCGCTGCGCAACAGGCCGACCCCCTTGGCGCCGATTTGCGTCACCAGATCCATTTCCATCGGCAGTTCGACATTCGCCTGCAAGGAGATGGTGGTACCGTCGCGGGTTTCCGATGGTTGATCGCGAAGCCGCGTGAGTTGACGGTTTTTGCGCAGATGTTCGGCGCGCCGGCGTTCGTAGAGGACCAGCGTTTCCGGTTTGGGATTGACGATGACCCGGCCGCGGTCGCCGTCGACGATAATCGAGTCGTTCGAGCGCACGTGAGGCAATAAATTTTCGACGCCGAGCACCGCGGGCAGGCCGAGGGCGCGCAGCATGATAGCGGTATGGCCTTCCGCGCCGCCGAGAGTCATGGCGACGCCGACGGTTTGCTCGGGATTGAGTTGTGCCGAGTCCTCCGGCGTTAAAGCGTCCGCGACGACGATGCTGCGTTTCGGCAGATTGGCGAACGGTTGTACCGGCGCTTTCGAAAGATTGCGCACCACGCGGCTGCCGACATCGCGGATGTCGTCGATGCGCGCCGCGATGTAGGAGTCCTCCATGGCGGCGAAGGATTTAGCGATTTTTTCGATCTCTTCCTGCACCGCGGCCTCGGCATTGATGAGGTCGGTCCCGATCCGTCCTTCGGCGCCTCGGATCAGCCGCGAATTCTTGAGCATTTGTTCGTAGGCGTCGAACAGGTATCCGAGCTCTTCTTCCGCCGTTTCGGGCGTACCTTTGAGTTTGGCGCGCAGGCGCCCGATTTGCCGGAGCGTGCTTGCAACGGCCCGGTGCAGGCGGTCGATTTCCGCGCCGGTCTTCGCGCGGGCGATTCGATATTTCGGCGCGGCAATGGCACCGCTTTAGCGCACGAAAGCGGTGCCGAGCCCGATGCCGGGAGACACGCTGAATCCTTCAAAAATTCTTTCTTTTTCCGCCACGCGTGTCTTTGTCCTGTTTTCGGTGTCGCGGGAAATATCGACGGGCTTTAATTTTCCTCGAATTCGTTTTCGACCAGTTCGATCAGTGAGGCCATGGCCTTGGCGGCCTCCGGGCCGTCGGCTTCGATCTCGATATCGCTGCCGGGACCGGCGGCCAGCATCATCAGGCCCATGATCGACAGCCCCGAAACGGTTTGTCCGCCCTTGCTGACCGTGACGTCCGACTCGAATTGTCCGGCGGTTTTGACGAATTTCGCTGCGGCCCTGGCATGAAGTCCGCGGGAGTTGCGAATGGTAACGATTTCGCGTGTCGGCATGGCCCCTGTTTGATGTCGGTTAGTTGTTCGTTTCGTTAAGCAATTGAGATGCGATGTTGATGTATTTACACGCCGCTTCCTGCGCGCAGGATACGGCCTGACTCAATGTTTTGTCGTCGCGCACGCTTGCGAGCTTGACGAGCATGGGCAAATTGACGCCGGCAATGACCTCGACATTTGCCTTGTCCATGATCGAAATCGCGAGGTTGGACGGCGTGCCGCCGAACATATCGGTCAGGACGACGACGCCCTCGCCGGAATCGGCGGCGGCGACCGTTTCGAGGATTTCGGCACGGCGTTTCTCCATATCGTCTTCCGGACCGATGCATATCGTCCCGACGTATTCCTGAGGACCGACAATATGTTCAAGCGCGGAGATGAATTCTTCGGCCAAGCGGCCATGAGTGACGAGAACCAGTCCGATCATGCGCGATGTGTCTCCAAAACGTTATGCCTATTCTAACCGGCAATGCGGTTAAGGTCACGATGTTGAACCTGAACGCGCTCGCCTTGCTCGCTCAGCCATGTTTTCAGCCGTTCGGCGATGAATACGGAACGATGGCGACCGCCGGTACAGCCGACGGCAATCGTGAGATAGCTTTTGCCCTCGGCGGCATAGCGCGGGAGAAGGTGCTTCAGAAGTGATATCAGATTGTTAAAAAACAAGGTGAATTCCTTGTCCTCTCGAATATAAGCCCCGACGGTGTCGTCCAGACCGGTTTTAGTCTTCAGCTCGGGTTCGTAATGAGGGTTGCGCAGAAACCGGACGTCGAAAACGAGGTCGGCCTCGCGGGGCAAGCCGCGGCGGAACGAGAAAGACGTGACGAAAACCGTCAGCCCGGCTTCGTTTTCCAAGGCAAAATGGCCGTTCAGGATATTTTTCAATTCGGCCGGAATCAGGTTGGTCGTATCGAGAACCAAATCGGCGCGGCGGCGTAAATCGGCGACAAGGTTGCGCTCGTGGCGGATGCCGTCGATTACGGGCCGGTCCAGCGCCAGAGGATGGCGGCGCCGGGTTTCGGTATAACGCCGGTTCAGTTCCTCGTCATCGCAATCCAGAAACAGCACCGTGACGGAGACATCCGTTTGGCGCATCAGGTCGTCCCAATATCCGATAAAGGAGTCGACATCGAAATCCCGGGTGCGGATGTCGACACCGATCGCAAGCGGCATGCCGCCGCGTTGAAACGGCAAGGCGGCCTGGGCGGGCGTGACCAAGCTCGGCAACAGGCTCAGTGGGATATTGTCGACGGCTTCATAGCCCATGTCCTCGAGCGCCTTGAGCGCCGAGGACTTGCCGGCCCCGGACATGCCGGTCACGATCAGCACCGGTCGTTTGGGGGATTTGACGGCAGGGGTCGAGGGGGCGCTCATATAAAACCATCCGATGGCGTGCCGGGCCGGAGGGCCATAGCGCCATGAATTTGCTTACGGCTCAACAATAATATCCTGAGTGACGTTTCGAACGGCAAGACGCACTTTGGCGCAGGCCGATGCCGCGAACGGATCGAGCTTTATCAAGGGCAGTTCGACCCCGAGGCATTCCCAGGTCAGGGTTCGGGGCAAGCGCTCGATTTTCTCCGGCGCCGACATTTCCAGCGCCAGCGCAACGGCGCTTTCGGCCGCGGCCGTCAGCCGGGCAATGCCGATACCGCGAACCTCGAGCAACCCGACAATCCGGCGCGGCGCCGAGGCGATCAGGCCGTTTGCGCGCCTTTCGATCTCGACGCGGTCGTCGGCGATCAGCGTGGCGCCGCCGTCGATGAGCCGCAGGGCAAGGTCCGATTTGCCGCTGCCGGGCGGGCCGACCAGCAACACGCCGGTACCCTCGAGGGAAACGCAGGTCGCGTGAATTTGCGTCATGAACGTCATGCGACACCGAAACCGACCGTATGTAAATCGATATTGTCGGGCTCGATTACGCACTCGGGTTTTGGGCAGCGGGCAGCCGGACGATAAACCGGGCGCCGGCGATTTCGCCGTCGGGCGTTTTGCGGTTTTCCGCCCGGATCGTGCCACGGTGGGCCTCGACGATTTGTTTGGCGATGCTGAGCCCCAACCCGGAGTGCGTGCCGAACTTCTCGGTTTCGGGCCGTTCCGAATAAAATCGCCCGAAGATCGCTTTTTCCTTGCCCGGCGGCAGGCCGCGGCCTTCGTCCTCGACGGTCACCTCGATCCGGTCGCCGCCACCGGTCTTATTGGCGGCGTCGGACGTCTCGCGGACGGCGGTGACGGTAATCGTCGCGCCCATGGGACTGAACGTTACGGCGTTTTCCATCAGGTTGCGGAATACCTGTCCGAGCCGGCTCTCGTGCCCGATAACGGTGAGATTCTCCTGCAGTACCAAGTGAATTTTCGTCGCGCGTTGCGCCGCCATTGACTTGTGGATGTCGGCCAACGTTTCGAGCATTTTTCCGAGATCCACGACGACGGTTTCGCCGCGCGACATTTCGGCGTCGACGCGCGAGGCATCCGAGATATCGCTGATTAAGCGGTCGAGGCGCTGAATATCGTCGCGGATGATCGCCAGCAGCGCGCGGAGCTGTTCGGGATCGTTGACGTGCGAGGCCGTTTCGACGGCGCTGCGCAACGATGTCAGCGGATTCTTGATTTCATGGGCGACATCGGCGGCAAACCGCTCGATGGCATCCAAGCGGAGCCACAACGCTTCCGTCATATCGTTGAGTGAGGCGGCCAGTTCGCCGATTTCGTCTTGGCGACCCTTGAAATCGGGAATCGTATGCTGGCGGTGATTGCCGCGCCGGACCCGTTCGGCGGCTTGCGCCAGACGCAGAATGGGCCGGGCGATGGTGCGCGCCAGATACAGCGACAGCAGGACCGTGATGGCCAGGGCGAAAAAGAAAACCGCCAGGATATCGGTTCGGACCTCGAGCAACCGGGCATCGATTCCTTCCGATCCCTTGGAGAGCACGAGCGCGCCCAGGACTTGCTTGTAGCGTTGCACGGGAACGGCGACGCTGAGGATCAAGCGGCCTTGCCCGCGGCGGATTTGCGTGACGGTCTCGCCGCCCAGCGCCTTCGTCGCTTCCGGGTAGTCACGGGCGTGTTGCAGCGTTTTTTCCTGGAATACCGGAATGTCGTCCTCGCCGAGGAGAAGCTTGGCGACGCGGTCGTAGAAATTCAAAAACACACCCAATAACCCGCTGTCGCGCGGCGGCGGCAGGGTTTCGGCTTCGACCGCGATCCGGCCGAGCAGGAGGCGCGAATCGGCGATCAACTGACCCTGATCATCGAACAGGCGCGCCCGGGCGCCCGTGGTTTGCGCGAGGCGACGGATGATTTGATGGGTTAGAGCCTGCACCATGCGTTGGTTCGTGGCGGTTTCCCGGGTAACGGCGCCCTCGCCGAGGGCGCCGGCAAACATTTCGGCCTGGGTTTCGAGTGCCGCGAATTCGGCTTCGATCAAACTTTCACGGTATTTGCCGAGATACAGAAGCCCCGCAACCAGGATGCCGAGCGCAAAAAGATTGATGGCCAGGATACGCCGGGTGATCGGTGAGAGGGTTCGCCTGTGTTGGAAAGTTTCGGGCAAGTCCCGTTAGTCTCCGCGATAGCGGTAGCCGATGCCGTACAAGGTTTCGATGTGGGAGAACTCGGTATCCGTTTGTTTGAATTTACGGCGCAGCCGTTTGATGTGGCTGTCGATGGTACGGTCATCCACGTAAATATGTTCGCCGTAGGCCGCATCGATCAGTTGATCGCGGCTTTTTACGTGCCCCGGGTGATGAGCCAGGGCCTGGATCAGGAGAAATTCGGTAACCGTCAGGTTCACGTCTTTTTCTTTCCAGGCGCAGATATGGCGGGCGGGATCGAGGACCAAGTGGCCGCGCCGGATCAGGTTGGTGTCGGGCGTCGCCTGGGCGGTTTGGTCGCGCCGGCGCAGCACGGCCCGGATCCGCTCGATCAACAGGCGTTGGGAAAACGGCTTTTTGATGTAATCGTCGGCACCGATGCTGAGGCCGACAATCTCATCGATTTCATCGTCCTTGGACGTCAGGAAGATAACCGGCAGGTTGCTTTTTTCGCGGATATGGCCGAGCAGTTCCATGCCGTCCATGCGCGGCATTTTGATGTCGAGAATGGCGAGATCGACAGGGACGCGCCCGATGCCCTCCAGCGCGGCTTCGCCGTCGGTATACGTATGGACCTTGAACCCTTCGGTTTCCAAGGCCATGGAGACCGACGTTAAAATATTCCGGTCGTCGTCAACGAGGGCGATCGTCTGGGGCATCGACTTCAATCCTTGCTGTGGGCCCGGCACCGGAAATGGTCCATGGATACTGCACCGGAAAATAAACGGTCATTTGTGGCAAAATTATAGCCATTTCAACGGGGCAGGGCTAAGGGGATATGGCTTTTCCCGCCGGGCCCGTTTTTACGGCGGTGCCGCCGGGATCAAATCCCGACCCGATCCCGGCGTTTTTGCCGACTCCGATTGATCACATGCGTCAACGCGGATAGGCATCGCTCCGATCGATGAGTGCGTATCGACGACCGTCGAGACGGCGCCCGCCCATCGCGACACGATTTTTTGCAGTGCAGCAAACGGCGGCAAGCTGACGAGAGCGCATAGGAGGCATTCGCTTCGTCGGCCTTGTTTTCCTTGCAAGGCCACTTCGTTTACGGCACTGATTACGGGTCAGCTTGACCCAAAATGAAAAAACGCCTCGCTTGCGAAAGCCGGAAGCGAGGAAGGGTAGAAATTTTCGGGAGACACCTTTATGAGCGCCACCGCGAACGCGCCGACTCAGAATCAAAAACTGTTGCAATGGATCGATGAGGTCACGGCTCTTTGCAAGCCGGATAAAGTTCATTGGTGCGACGGCTCCGATGCGGAATACGATCGTTTGTGCGGGGAGATGGTCGATGCCGGAACGTTGATCAAGCTCAACCCGAAAAAGCGGCCGAACAGTTATTTGGCTCTTTCCGATCCCGATGACGTGGCGCGTGTCGAAGAGCGCACGTTTATTTGCAGCGAACGCGAAGAAGAAGCGGGACCGACCAACAATTGGATCGCTCCCGAGAAAATGAAAACGACATTGCGCGGGTTGTTCAACGGTTCCATGCGCGGGCGCACCATGTACATCTGTCCGTTCAGCATGGGGCCGCTCGGATCGCCGATCGCCCATATCGGCGTGCAGGTCACGGATTCGGCTTACGCCGCCGTGAGCATGAAGCTGATGACGCGCATGGGCACCAAGGTTCTGAATATTTTGGGCGACGACGATTTCGTGCCGTGCCTGCATTCGGTCGGCGCGCCGCTTGCGGACGGCGAAAAAGACGTGCCTTGGCCGCAGAACGAGACGAAGTACATCGTGCATTTTCCCGAGGACCGCATGATCTGGTCGTACGGCAGCGGCTACGGCGGCAACGCGCTGCTCGGCAAGAAATGCTTCGCGCTTCGGATCGCCTCCGCCATGGCGCGCGAGGAAGGTTGGCTGGCCGAACACATGTTGATCCTGGGACTCGAATCGCCGGAGGGCGAGAAGACCTACGTCGCCGCCGCCTTTCCGAGCGCGTGCGGTAAGACCAACATGGCGATGATCATTCCGCCGAAGGGATTCGAGGGCTGGAAAGCTTGGACCGTGGGCGACGACATCGCCTGGATCAAACCGGACAAGAACGGCGTTTTGCGGGCGATCAATCCGGAGGCCGGCTTTTTCGGCGTCGCGCCGGGAACGTCGCTCATAACCAACCCGACCGCGATGAAGATGCTCGATCGCAACTGCATCTTCACCAATGTCGCGCTCACCGACGACGGCGATGTCTGGTGGGAAGGCATGGACGGCGATCCGCCGGCTCATCTGACGGATTGGAAGGGTCAAGATTGGACACCCGATAAAGGGACTCCGGCGGCGCATCCCAATTCCCGTTTTACCGCGCCCTTGACCGAATGTCCGACGCTCGATCCCGCCTGGGACGACCCGGCAGGCGTGCCGATCAGCGCGTTTATCTTCGGCGGCCGGTTGAGCCGCACGTTCCCGCTGGTGTTTCAGGGGTTTGATTGGTCGCACGGCGTTTACCTCGCCGCCACCATGGGCTCCGAAGCGACGGCGGCCGCCGTCGGCCAGGCCGCGATCCGGCGCGATCCGATGGCGATGCTGCCGTTCTGCGGCTACAACATGGGCGATTACTGGGATCATTGGCTGAAGGTCGGCAATGCGTTGAAAAACCCGCCGGCGATCTTTCGCGTCAATTGGTTTCGCAAGGACGGCAACGGCAACTTCATCTGGCCCGGTTTCGGCGAGAACATGCGGGTTCTCAAGTGGATCGTCGACCGGGTCCGGGGCCGGGTCGAGGCCACCGAAAGCCCGTTCGGCCTGATGCCGCGCTACGAGGACATCAACTGGACCGGGCTCGATTACGATCCCAAGACGTTCTTCGAGCTGATGTCGATCGATCGCGAGGAAGGCAAAACCGAGGTCGAGGATCAAAAGAATTTGTTCGAGCAATTCGGCGATCATCTGCCCGATGAACTGGAACGGCAGCGCCGACAACAATCCGAGCGGATCGACAAGGCACCGCCGGTGTGGGGCATCGGCAATTAGCCGGTTGACAATTCAAGCGTGACGGAACCGGCTCCGGATGTGTTTCCGGGGCCGGTTTTGCTTTTATGCCGGTTATTCCGGCGGTGCCGGCGTGTCATGCAGCGCAAGCGGTTTGCCGCAGTGCGGACAGACATCGCTCCGGCCGCGCCGGCGTTGTATCTCGTTCGCGAAAATTTCCTCGGCGTCTTCTTCCTCGATGTCGAGTTGTTTGCGTGTTCGTTCCAACCGTTTTTCGTCTTCGGCCGTCAGGATGCCGCCGGCCAGGGCCCGGTCCACCATGTCTTTGTAGATGACCTTGCGCCGGTGCAGCGCGGCGGCGAATCCGGAAGCGAAAAGGCCGACCGGCAGGGCGATCATGCCGATGCCGATGATACTGACGACACCGCCGATGATTTTTTCGAACGGAGTCACGGGCACGATATCGCCGTAGCCGACCGTGGTCATGGTGATGATGGCCCACCAGATCGCATCGGGGATGGTCCGGAACTTATCGGGCTGGGCGTGATGTTCGGCGAGGAAAGCAAGGTTGGCGGCGATCAGCGCCAGCAGGGTCGAGATGAAAACCGCGGCCAGGATCGGGCGGAATTCCTCGCGCAGCACATCGAGCAGCAAGGTCACGGCGGAAGAGTACCGCGTGAGTTTGAATATCCGCAGGAGCCGCAGCGCCCGGAGCACGCGCAGATCGATCGCGAAAAAAACCGCCAGATAAAACGGCAGGATGGCCAACAAGTCGATCAAGGCCATCGGTGTGACGCTATAGCGCAAACGCCCCCATACGGGATGGCGAAACCGGCTGTCGTGGTCGTTGTCGACGCAGGACCAAAGCCTGAGGGCATATTCGACGGTGAAAACGAGCACGGAAAAAACTTCGAAGGCGTAAAATTGAGCTTGGTAGGTTTTTTCGAGTTCGGGAACCGATTCCAAGATGACCGCGATGACGTTGAGGGAAATCAAGGCCATCAGGGCAACGTCCGTGGCGCGCGCCAGGGGCGTGTTGCGCTGGCCGGCCTCGAGAATGTCGAATATGTGTTTTCGCACCGGCATGATCCGAGCTAGCGGGCCTTCAGGGCAGCCAGGATCAGGAGCCCCCAGCCGCTCATCAATGCGAGGCCGCCCGCCGGCGCCGCGCCCGGAATCGGCGGATGGCCGACCAGCGCGGTCGTATAGAGCGAGCCGCAAAATAACAGGATTCCGATCAGGAACGCCCAGCCCGCGAACCGCACGAAGGCGGCGCCGGAACCTTCAAGACGGCTCGACAACCAGGCGGTGGCAATCAGGGCCAGGGCATGCCACATGTGATATTGGGCGCCGATACCGAACATCGTCCGGGTGGCCGAATCGGCTGCCAGCGCATGCCAGCCATACGCTCCGGCGATAACGGCGAGCAGACCGTTCAAAGCACCGAAGAAAAGCCATAAATGCATTCGGGGAACCTCGATAACGTATCGGAATCAAGCCCGGAATATAGGGCAACATACACAAAAAGCCCAATATGTAGACTAACCCTGATATTATCGCGCCGCCACTGGGGAAGCCGGTGGGAAAACGGCGCAAAACCGAACCGAACGAGGGAATTCCGGCTTGGCAGATGGCTGTAAGCCTAGTAATCATCAGCGTTTCAATAAGATAGGGAAAGCCAACCGTTTATGACTGCCTCTGGGTACCCCGCAAAACAAGGTCTCTACGATCCCCGCCACGAGCACGATTCCTGCGGAATCGGCTTCGTCGTGGATATCAAGAACCGTAAAAGCCACAAAATCGTCGAAATGGGCCTGCAGGTTCTCGACAACCTGACCCATCGGGGCGCGGCCGGCGCCGATCCCCTGTCCGGCGACGGGGCCGGCATTCTGATTCAGACGCCCGACCGGTTTTTCCAGGAGGAATGCGCCGCGCTTGGAATCAAGCTGCCGCACGCGGGCGATTACGGCGTCGGCATGGTGTTTCTGCCGCGCCAGAAAAAGCTGCGTGAAGCCTGCATCGCAATCATCGAGAAATATATCGTGGCCGAAGGGCAAAAACTGCTCGGCTGGCGCAAGGTGGCGGTCGACAGTTCCTGGTTGAGCGATGCGGTCCGCAAGCTCGAGCCGGACGTCCGCCAGGTGTTCGTCGGACGCGGCAAGAACTGCAAGGACCGGGAGGCCTTCGAGCGGAAACTGTTCGTGATCCGCAAACAAACCCATTTGGAAATTCGCAAGCTGCCGAGCAAGAATCAGGCGAATTTCTACATTGCGTCCATGTCCGCCCATACCATTTGCTACAAGGGCATGATGCTGGCGTCGCGCGTCGCGCTGTATTGGAAAGACCTGCAGGACGAGCGCGTGGAATCGGCCCTGGCGTTGGTGCATCAACGGTTCTCCACCAACACCTTTCCGTCGTGGGAATTGGCGCAACCGTTCCGCTATCTTTGTCATAACGGCGAAATCAATACCCTGCGCGGCAATATCAACTGGATGGCGGCGCGCCGGTTCGCGATGAAGTCCAAATTATTGGGCGACGATCTCGACAAACTGTGGCCGCTGATCGGCGACGGCAATTCGGATTCGGCGACGTTCGACAACGCTTTGGAACTCCTGGTCGCGGGCGGTTATTCGCTGGCGCATGCGATTATGCTGATGATTCCGGAAGCGTGGTCCGAAAACCCGCTTATGGACGATAAGCGCCGCGCGTTTTACGAGTATCACGCCGCCCTGATGGAGCCGTGGGACGGTCCGGCGGCGGTCGCCTTTACCGACGGCCGTCAGATCGGCGCGACCCTCGATCGCAACGGCTTGCGCCCGGCCCGGTACGTGGTCACGGACGACGATCTCGTGGTGATGGGCTCGGAAGTCGGCGTGCTGGACATTCCCGAGGAAAAGATCGTCCAAAAGTGGCGCTTGCAGCCGGGTAAGATGTTTCTGATCGATCTCGAGCAGGGCCGCATCATTGACGACAACGAAATCAAGGACGAGCTCGCGCGCGCGCATCCCTATCAGGAATGGCTCGACCAGACCCAGATCATTCTCGAGGACTTGCCGGCCGAGGTGGCGCCGATGCCGCCCGATCCGCGCACGTTGCTCGACCGCCAGCAGGCGTTCGGATACACCCAGGAAGAACTCAAATTCTTTTTGGCGCCCATGGGCACCGCGGGCGAAGATCCTGTCGGCGCGATGGGCCGGGATATTCCCCCGGCGGTTCTCTCCGACCGACCGAAAATGCTCTACGATTATTTCAAGCAATGCTTCGCCCAGGTGACGAATCCGCCGATCGATTCGATTCGCGAGGAATTGGTCATGTCGTTGGTGTCTCTGATCGGCCCGCGCCCCAACCTGCTCGATCTGAATCACGGCAGCAGCCATAAACGGCTCGAGGTGCGTCAGCCGATTCTATCGAACGTGGATCTGGAAAAAATCCGCCATATTCAGGATCGGCCCGACAGCCCGTTCCGCTCGTTCACGCTGAATATCTGCTATCCGATCAAGTACGGCGCCAAGGGCATGGCGCGCGCGATCGAGGATATGTGCAAAAAGGCGGAGGACGTCGTTAAGGAAGGCCATAACATCCTCATCCTGTCCGACCGGGCGATGGATGCCGATCATGTCGCCATCCCGGCGTTGCTCGCGACCGGGGCCGTGCATCATCATCTGATTCGCGAAGGCTTGCGTACGTCGGTCGGTCTCGTCATCGAAACCGGCGAAGCGCGCCAGGTGCACGATTTCTGTCTGCTCGCCGGATACGGCGCGGAAGCAATCAATCCGTATCTGGCGTTCGACACTCTGTCGATCCTGAAAGACGATATGCCCGAAGACCTGAGCGACGAGGAAATTCATCATCGCTACATCAAGGCCGTCGACAAGGGCATGCTCAAGGTCATGGCCAAGATGGGAATCTCGACGTACCAGTCCTATTGCGGCGCGCAGATTTTCGATGCCGTCGGCCTGTCGAGCCGGTTCGTCGATAAATATTTCACCAATACGGCGACCGCGATCGAGGGCATCGGTCTGCGGGAAATCGCCGAGGAAACCGTGGTTCGCCATAAGGCCGCATACGGCGATTCGCCGGTCTTGAAATACGCGCTCGATGTCGGCGGCGAGCTGGCCTTCCGGTTGCGCGGCGAGCGTCATGTCTGGACGCCTGATACCGTCGCGTTGCTCCAACATGCCGTGCGCGGCGAAGGGGTCGAGAAATACCGGGAATACGCAGATCTCGTGAACGAGCAAAACAAGGCGCTGAAAAATTTACGTGGGCTGCTCGAGTTGAAATGGGCCAAGAAGCCCATTCCGATCGATGAGGTCGAGCCCGCCAAGGAAATCGTCAAACGGTTTTCGACGGGGGCGATGTCCTTCGGGTCCATTTCGTACGAGGCCCATACCACCCTGGCGATCGCGATGAACCGCATCGGCGGGCGTTCGAACACGGGCGAGGGCGGCGAGCAGCGGGAGCGTTTCAAGCCGCTGCGCAACGGCGATTCCATGAACTCGCGCATCAAGCAGGTCGCCTCGGGCCGTTTCGGCGTGACGATCGAATACCTGGTGAACGCCACCGACCTGCAGATCAAGATGGCGCAAGGCGCGAAGCCCGGCGAGGGCGGACAGCTGCCCGGCCACAAGGTCGACGAGATCATCGCCAAGGTGCGTTATTCGACGCCCGGGGTGGGGCTGATTTCGCCGCCGCCCCATCACGATATTTATTCGATCGAGGATCTGGCGCAACTGATCCACGATCTCAAGAACGCGAATCCCGAAGCGCGCATCAGCGTTAAGTTGGTTTCGGTCATCGGCGTCGGCACGATCGCGGCCGGTGTCGCCAAGGCGCATGCCGATCACGTGACCATTTCCGGCTTCGAGGGCGGCACCGGCGCGAGCCCGCTGACGTCGATCATGCACGCCGGCTCGCCGTGGGAAATCGGGATTGCCGAAACCCATCAGACTCTCGTTCTCAACCGTCTGCGCGGACGCATCGCGGTGCAGGTGGACGGCGGCTTGCGGACCGGGCGCGATGTCGCCATCGCCGCGCTTTTGGGCGCCGACGAGTTCGGCGTGGCGACCGCGGCGTTGATCGCCGCCGGCTGCATCATGATGCGCAAGTGCCATCTCAATACCTGTCCGGTCGGCGTGGCGACCCAGGATCCGGTGTTGCGCAAGCGCTTTACCGGGCAGCCCGAGCATGTCGTGAATTACTTCTTCTTCGTGGCCGAGGAACTGCGCGAGATCATGGCCAAGATGGGTTTTCGCACGGTCAACGAGATGATCGGCCAATCGGACCGTTTGGAAAAAACCAAGGCGATCGAACACTGGAAGGCGAAGGGGCTCGATTACAGCAAGCTTCTGTACAAGCCCGACGTCGGCCCGGATATCGCGATCCGCAATTGCGAACGGCAGGATCACGGGCTCGAAAAAGCGCTCGATAATATGCTGATCGAGAAGGCCAAGCCCGCGCTCGAAAACAAAACGCCGGTCAAGATCGAAACTCCGGTCCGCAACATCAACCGCACCGTCGGCGCCATGCTGTCGGGCCGTCTGGTGAAGCGCCACGGCCAAGAAGGCCTGCCCGACGACACGATCCATATCAAGATGCAGGGCTCGGGCGGTCAAAGCTTCGGGGCGTTTCTCGCGCACGGGATCACCATCGAGCTCGAGGGCGACGCCAACGATTACACCGGCAAGGGGCTTTCCGGCGGGCGTTTGATCGTCTATCCGCCGAAAATTTCCAAGATCGTGCCCGAACGGAACATCATCATCGGCAACGTCGTGTTGTACGGCGCCATTGCGGGGGAGGCTTTCTTCCGGGGCGTCGCCGGGGAACGCTTTTGCGTGCGCAACTCCGGCGCCATCGCGGTCGTCGAAGGGGTCGGCGATCACGGGTGCGAATACATGACCGGCGGCATCGCCGTCGTACTGGGGCGGACCGGGCGCAATTTCGCCGCCGGTATGAGCGGCGGCATCGCCTACGTGCTCGACGAGGACGGCGGCTTCGAGGAGCGCTGCAATTTGGCGATGGTCGATCTCGAGCCGATCGCCGACGAGGATCGCCTGCACGCGACGCTGCATCACCAGCGCGCCGATCTCGAAACCCACGGCCGGGTCGATATCAGCCACGACATGACCCGCTACGACGCCGAGCGCCTGCGCGGGTTGATCGAGAAACACCTGCATTACACCAATAGCGGCCGGGCGAAGGAAATTCTCGAAAACTGGGAACGCTACCTGGCCAAATTCGTCAAGGTCATGCCGGTGGATTACCGCCGCGCCCTGCAGGAACTGCAGTCGAAGAAAAGGCCCTCCGAACGGACCGGCGTCAGCATGGCCGTAGGAGACTAGAATGGGCAAACCCACGGGATTTCTGGAGGTCCCTCGCCGGGACCGCTCATACGCGCCGGTCGAGGACCGCGTCGAGCATTACCGCGAGTTCGTTTTGGAACTGCCGGAAGAGGAATTGCAGCGCCAAGGCGCGCGTTGCATGGATTGCGGCATTCCGTTTTGCCATCAGGGGTGTCCGGTCAACAACATCATTCCAGATTGGAACGGCCTCGTTTACCAAAAGAATTGGCGAGACGCGATCGAGGTTCTGCATTCGACCAACAACTTTCCCGAATTCACGGGGCGGATTTGCCCCGCGCCGTGCGAGGAGGCTTGTACCCTCAACATCATCGACGAGCCGGTCACGATCAAGACCATCGAATGCGCGATCATCGATTACGCGTGGGAACACGGCTGGGTCAAACCGCAGATTCCGGATCACCGGAGCGAGAAGAAGGTCGCCGTCGTCGGTTCGGGGCCGGCGGGACTCGCGTGCGCGCAACAATTGGCGCGCGCCGGCCATGACGTGACGGTGTTCGAAAAGAATGCCAAGATCGGCGGTCTGCTACGCTACGGCATTCCCGATTTCAAGATGGAGAAATCCCATATCGACCGGCGCGTCGCGCAGATGACCGCCGAGGGCATCGTGTTCAAAACCAATACCTTCGTCGGCGCCGGTCTGCCGGTACAGACTGTCCTGAAGGGTTTCGATGCCGTCGTTCTGGCCGCCGGCGCGGAAGCGCCGCGCGATCTCGGCATACCGGGGCGCGAGCTCGACGGCGTTCACTTCGCGATGGATTTTCTGATCCAGCAGAACCGGCGCGTATCCGGCGAGCCCGTCGGCAAAGTGGAGGATATCTGGGCGACCGGCAAGAACGTGGTCGTGATCGGCGGCGGCGATACCGGTTCGGACTGCATCGGCACGTCGTTCCGGCACAAGGCGAAGTCGGTCACCCAACTCGAAATCATGCCGAAACCGCCGGAGCGCGAGGACAAGATGCTCACCTGGCCGAATTGGCCGATGAAGTTGCGGACCTCGACGTCCCACGACGAGGGCGCCGAGCGCGACTGGTCGATTGCCACCAAGGCCTTCCTGGGCAAGGACGGCAAGGTCCGGGCCGTGCAGATCGCGCGGGTGCGTTGGGTCAAGGGCGACGACGGCAAGATGGTCATGCAGGAGGTTCCCGGCAGCGAAAAGGAACTGAAGGCCGAATTGGTCCTGCTGGCGATGGGCTTCGTCCATCCCATGCACGAGGGAATGCTGACGGATATCAAGGTCGATCTCGACGCGCGCGGCAACGTCAAGGCCGACACGGAGAGCTACCGGACGTCGAATCCCAAGATTTTCGCCGCCGGCGACACGCGCCGGGGGCAATCGCTGGTTGTGTGGGCGATTCGCGAAGGTCGGCAATGCGCCCGCGCCGTCGATGAATTCCTGATGGGATCGAGCGAGTTGCCGCGTTAGAACAGATCATGGTTTGTCGGAAACACCCCTTGATTCCGACAAACCATGATCCGATCTAACGCCGTTTTTTCGACCCACCGGATGAACATATACCAAATCCCCCTTGGGCGGGCCCCGGCGGAATGTTATAAGGGCCCGCCAAGTTTAGGGGTGCGATCGGCGTGACGCTTCTACATATTGTGGTTCTTGCCCTGGTGCAGGGCATCACGGAATTCCTCCCCGTCAGCTCGTCCGGGCACTTGGCGCTGGTGCCGATTCTGACGGGCTGGCCGGATCAGGGCCTGGTCATCGACGTGGCCGTGCATGTCGGCACCCTGATCGCGGTCGTGCTGTATTTCTGGCGCGATATCGGCGCGATGATCCTGGGGTGTTGGCGGTTCCTGCGCGGGCGCAAGGACCCCGGCGCCAAGCTCGCGGGCTTGCTCATTCTGGCGACCGTGCCGGTCGTCGTCGCCGGCTACGTGCTCAACGATCATTTCCCCGATACGCTGCGCAGCCTCGAGGTGATCGCCTGGGCGACCCTCGGATTCGGTATCCTGCTGTTTATCGCCGATAAGCTCGGCATGACCGTGCGCCGGATCGAGCATCTGCATGTCAGCGACGCCGTGATCATCGGCATCGCGCAGGTGTTGGCGCTCATTCCCGGCACCAGCCGCTCAGGCATCACCATGACGGCGGCGCGGATCGTCGGCATGGAGCGCCCGGACGCGGCGCGCTTTTCGATGCTGATGTCGATCCCCGCCATCCTCGGCGCGGGCACGTTGAAGTCGCTTGAGCTGATCGAGCGCGGCGACGCGCAACTGACGAGCGCCGCGTTGAGCGCCGGCGGGCTCGCCTTCATCGCCGCCTTGATCGCGATCGCCGCCTTGATGGCCTGGCTCCGGCGCGCGAGTTTCACGCCGTTCGTGATCTACCGGGTCCTGATCGGCGTCGGTCTGCTGGCCCTGAGCTACGGCTGGCTGGCCTGATTTTTCCTAAAGCAGATCACGGTTAGCCGGAATCGCCACCGGCAATCCGATCTACCGGCCGACCGCGCCGGTATCGTCGGCGCGCAATTCGAACGCCGCTTTCATCAAGGCGCGGGTATAGGCTTCCCGGGGATTGTCGAAGATTTCATGGGCCGGGCCTTGCTCGACCACCTTGCCGTTCTTCAACACCACCAGATCGTGCGCCATCGCGCGGACCACGCGCAGATCGTGGCTGATGAACAGGTAAGACAGCGCGTAGCGGTCCTGCAGATCGCGCAGCAGCTCGACGATCTGCGCCTGCACGGAGACATCCAAGGCGCTCGTGGGCTCGTCGAGTACGATGAAGGCGGGTTTCAGCACCAAGGCGCGCGCGATCGAGATGCGCTGGCGCTGGCCGCCGGAGAATTCGTGGGGGTAGCGGTCGCGCATCGAGGGCTCGAGCCCGACCTCGCTGAGCGCCGTGTCGATGCGCGCGCGCCGGGCGTCCTCGGAGCTGTCCTTTTCATGCACCAGGAGCCCTTCCTCGACGATCTGGCTGACGGACAATCGCGGGCTTAACGAGCCGAAGGGGTCTTGAAAGACGATTTGCATCTGCCGGCGCAGGGGCTGCAGATCTTTTTTCTGTAGGCCCTGAATGTCGCGGCCGCAAAAGACGATGCGCCCGGTACTCGATTGCAAGCGGATGAGGGCACGCCCCAGGGTGGTCTTGCCCGAACCGCTTTCGCCGACCACGCCGACGGTATGGCCTTCGCGCACCGTGAGCGTGATCCCGTCGACCGCTTTGACGTGCCCGACCGTGCGCCGCACGATGCCTTTTTTGATCGGAAACCAGACCTTCACGTCGCTCGCCGCGAGGATCTCGGGCGCGCTGTCGGCCACCGGTTCGGGCGCGCCCCTGGGCTCGGCGGCCAGCAGGCGCCGGGTGTAGTCGTGCCGCGGGTGCGCGACCACCTCCGCGAGCTCGCCCTGCTCGACGATCTTGCCGCCCTGCATCACGCAGACCTTGTGCGCCATGCGCCGGACGATGCCGAGGTCGTGGGTGATGAACAGCATCGCCATGCCGAGTCTTTCCTGCAGCTCGTTCAGAAGCTTGAGGATTTGCGCCTGGATGGTGACGTCGACCGACGTGGTGGGCTCGTCGGCGATCAACAGGTCGGGTTCGTTGGCGAGCGCCATGGCGATCATGATGCGCTGCTGCTGGCCGCCGGAGAATTCGTGCGGCAGGGCATTGAGGCGCGGGATTTGATCGTCGAGGCCGACCAGGCGCATCAGTTCGACGACGCGGGCATGGGCTTGGTCCGCCTTCATGTGCTTGTGGACGAACAGCACTTCGCTGATCTGCTTTTCGATCGAATGCAGCGGGTTGAGCGACGTCAGCGGTTCCTGAAAGATCATGGCGATCTGATCGCCGCGCAGGTTGCGCATACGGCTCTCGGGCGCGCCGATCAGTTCCTCGCCCTTGAACGTAACGGAACCGCCCGGGTGCCACGCGGTGGGATAGGGCAGCAATTTCATGACCGAGAGCGCGGTGACCGATTTTCCCGAACCGCTTTCGCCGACCAGCCCCACGGTTTCGCCGCGCTCGATCTGGAAGGATACGCCCTTGACGGCCTTGACTTCGCGCTCGCCCCGGCCGAACGACACGGCCAAATCCGTAATCGAAAGCAACGGTTCGCTCATGCCCCGGTCAACTCCCTCAATTCCCGTGCGCCTTGCGCGGATCGAAGGCGTCGCGCACCGCCTCGCCGATGAAAATCAGCAGGCTTAGCATGATCGCGAGCAAGAAGAAGGCGGTCAGCCCAAGCCAAGGCGCCTGCAGGTTCGCCTTGCCCTGGTTGAGCAGCTCGCCGAGCGACGGCGAGCCCGGCGGCAGGCCGAAGCCGAGAAAATCGAGCGAGGTCAACGTCACCACCGAGCCCGATAGGATGAACGGCAGGAAGGTGAGGGTCGCGACCATGGCGTTGGGAAGAATATGCTTGAACATGATGACGGTGTTGGAGACGCCGAGCGCGTGCGCGGCGCGGACGTAATCGAAATTGCGCGCACGCAGGAACTCGGCGCGCACCACGCCGACCAGCGCCACCCAACTGAACAGCAGCAGCAGTCCCAGCAGCCACCAGAAATTCGGCTCGACGATGCTGGCCAGGATGATCAGCAGGAACAGCGTCGGCAGGCCCTGCCAGATCTCGATGAACCGTTGAAACAGCAAGTCGACGAGGCCGCCGAAATAACCCTGCACCGCGCCGGCGGCGACGCCGACGATGCTGCTGAAGAAGGTGAGCGTAAGGCCGAACAGAACGGAAATGCGAAATCCGTAGATCAGCCGCGCGACCACGTCGCGGCCCTGATCGTCGGTGCCGAGTAAATTTTCCCGCGACGGCGGCGCGGGCGCGGGCTCGGGCAGCTCGTAGTTGATGGTGTCGTAGGAATATCGGATCAAGGGCCAGATCATCCAGCCTTTCGAGTTGATCTGCTTGGCGATGAACGGATCGCGGAAATCCGTGTCGGTCGGAAAATCCCCGCCGAAGGTGGTCTCGGCGTAATCGACGAACACCGGGGCGTAAAACGCGCCGTCGTATTTCACCAGGAACGGTTTGTCGTTGGCGACGAATTCCGCGAACAAACTGAGGATGAAAATCGCCAGGAAAATCCACAGCGACCAGAAGCCGCGCCGATTGGCGCGGAAATTCTGCAACCGCCGGTCGGTCATCGGCGTAATTTTCATGCCGAGGAAGGTTTTTTGTTCCACGGGTTACACCGTCCGGGCTTCGAAATCGATCCGCGGATCGACCACGTGATACATGAGATCGCCGATCAAATTGAGAATCAGGCCGAGCAGGGTGAAGAAATAGAGCGTGCCGAACATCACGGGGTAGTCCCGGTTGATGACCGCTTCGAATCCGAGCAGCCCGAGGCCGTCGAGCGAGAAGATAATTTCGATCAGCATGGCGCCGGTGAAAAGAATGCCGATAAAGGCGCCGGGAAAGCCGGCGATCACGATCAGCATCGCGTTGCGGAATACATGGCCGTAAAGAACGCGGTTTTCGGCCAGGCCCTTCGAGCGCGCCGTGGTGACGTACTGCATCTTGATCTGATCGAGGAACGAATTCTTGGTCAGCATCGTCAGTCCGGCGAACCCGCCGATCACGAGCGCCAGCACGGGCAGGGCGATATGCCAGAGATAATCGGTAATTTTGCCGAAGAAACCAAGCTGCTCCCAGTTCGACGAGGTAAGCCCGCGCAGCGGGAACCAGTCGAGGAAGCTGCCGCCGGCGAACAGCACCACCA